>NZ_JAAKDE010000003.1 GCF_013664685.1 Capillibacterium thermochitinicola | reverse complement strand
CTTACTTATGGAAATTGACGACAAGTGGATAGCCGGCAAAAAGTATCTGGATATGAGTGAATACCTTCAGTGGCAAGAAGAGCAAAAACAAATCAATGATCAAAGCAATATTGCGTATATCAGATAAGCTTATTGATAACTGAGGAATTTACACACTAATCTGGACTTGATCCAAAAACGTTTTAACAGATATCACCTCCTTTTATATATATATATTCCCCTCGCCGGAGGGGAATTTTCTTTAGGCGAGAAGAAGCCCGCCGAGGGCGGCCAAGGCAATAACGGGAATTGGGTGGAGACGCCCTTTGATCAATAAGAAAAGGGCACCCAGGAAGATCAGAATGGATTGATAATCGATCAACGCAGCACTGCCCAGACGCCAGAGGGCGATGCCGATTAAACCAATGATCGCGGGTTTTACGCCGGTAAAAAACCCTTTCGTCCAGGGCGAATCCCCCAGGTTCTCGAAATTCCGGGCGATGAGCAGAATGATCAGGAAAGAAGGAAGGACTACGCCCAGAGTGGCAAAGGTGGAACCCCAAAAACCAGCCATCCGGAACCCGACAAAAGTAGCGGTATTGACGGCAATCGGACCGGGTGTCATTTCGGCAATGGCGATCATCTCGAGAAATTCCTTCTGGGTTAACCAACCGTGTTGATGAATCACCGCCTCCTGAATCAAAGGAAGCATGGCGTAGCCGCCACCAAAGGTGAAAGCGCCGATCTTGAAAAAGGTAAAAAAGAGGTCACCCAAGAGTCCCATGGTTGATATCACCTACTTAAAAAATAATATCTGTAATCCAATTATCTTTTTAATCTTCCGGTGCTTTCCGCTGTTTTTGGGAGCGAACGGAATAAAGGATTCCCGCTCCGGCGGCCATGAGCAGCGCGGGGATGGGCGGGATCTGCAAGAGGAGTTGCACCAGGAAGACGCCGAGGGCGACGGCATAGGCGAAGGAGTTGGTCAGGATCTTACGGCCTAATTTATAAATGGCATGGCCGATTAAAGCGACGACCGCCGGCCGGATCCCGTAAAAAACCCGTTCCACCACCGGGTGGCCGGCAAAACGGGGCAGATAAACGGCGATCGTCAGGATGATTAAGAAAGAAGGAAGCACGACGCCCAGTGTAGCCGCGACGGCGCCGAGGACGCCGACGGTCCGGTAACCGACAAAAGTGGCGGTATTAATCGCCACCGGTCCCGGCGTCATTTCGGCGATGGCCAGGATCGTGGTAAACTCCTCCGTGTCGAGCCATTGGTGTTCCTCGAGGATCTCCCTTTGGATCAGGGGGAGCATGGCGTAACCGCCGCCGATGGTAAAGGCGCCGATCTTGAAGAAGGTGAGGAAAAGGCGGAAAAGGGAGGTTTTTTTCTTCAACGTTTTGCACCGTCCTTTACGAGAGTGAAAAAAGAACCTGGGGTGAGCCCAGGTTCTTTTGTTCCTTTAATTACCAGCCAAAGTGGGTTTTGATCCGGGCGACGACCGCGTCCGGGGTAAAGCCGAAGAGTTTTTGCAGGTCGCCCGCCGGGGCGCTGGCTCCAAAGCGGTCTAGGGAGATCACCAGGCCGGAAGGGCCGGTCAGTTGGTACCAACCACTGCCAACGCCGGCTTCGATCGTAACCCGCGGGAGATCGGTGCCTAGAACACGCTTGATGTAGTCCGGATCCTGGGCCAAGAAGACTTCGCGGCAAGGCATGGAGACCACCCGGGCTTTTTTTCCTTCGGCCGCCAATTTTTCCGCAGCGGCGAGGGCCAGGGCGACTTCACTCCCGGTGGCGATGATTACAAGGTCGGCATTGCCTTCCGGTTCGCGGAGGACGTAACCGCCCCGTTTAAACCCGTCCCAATTGGTCCCGGTAAGGGTGGGCACGTTTTGTCTGGTCAAGAGCAGGGCAGTCGGTCCATCGGTCCGTTGGAGGGCGGACAACCAGGCCCAGGCCGTTTCATTGGCGTCGGCCGGGCGGATGGTGTGAAGGCCGGGGATGACCCGTAGTGCCTCGGCGTGTTCAATCGGCTGGTGGGTGGGTCCGTCTTCGCCCACGTAGAAAGAGTCATGGGTGAAGACGAAAATGACCGGCTGTTTCATGAGGGCGGCCAAACGGATGGTCGGACGCATATAATCGGAGAAGACAAAGAAGGTCGAACCGTAAACCCGGAAACCACCGTGCAGTGCCATCCCGTTCAAGATGGCCCCCATTCCGTGTTCGCGGACGCCAAAACGGAGGTTCTTGCCGCTGAAGTCATCAGCGCTGACATCACCAGCTCCGTTGATATATGTTTTGGTGGAAGGAGCCAGGTCCGCTGAGCCGCCGACCAGTTCGGGCAGTTTGGCTGCCAAAGCGTTTAATACCTTACCACCGATTTCACGGGTGGCAAAGGAGGTTCCGGCTTCGTACTTGGGCAGGGCCGACTCCAGATCGGCGGGAAGCTCTTTCCGCATGATCCGGTCCCAGTCCGCTTTTAAATCGGGATAGGCTGCGGCCCAGGCTTCAAAGCGGCGCTCCCAATCCTGACGGCATTTGAGCCATTCGTTCCGTTTTTCTTGGAAGAAAGCCTGTACTTCGGTGGGAACGTAAAATTCTTCTTCGGGCAGCCCCAGGTTCTTTTTGAGGGCGGCTACGTTCTCTTTGCCCAAGGGCGCACCATGCACATGAGGATTGCCGGCAAGGGGACTGGCGTGACCAATTTCGGTTCTGGCCACGATCAAGCTCGGGCGGTTCCGATCGGCTTTGGCCTCGGCAATGGCCTTGCGGATCTCTTCCGGATTGTGGCCGTCGATGCTCAGAACCTGCCAGCCGTAGGCGGCAAAGCGTTTTGCCACATCCTCTTTGAAGGCCAGATCCGTCGAGCCTTCGATTGTGATCTCGTTATCATCATAAAAGACGATCAGTTTACCCAGTTTCAAGTCGCCGGCTAAGGAGCAGGCCTCGGACGACACGCCCTCCATCAAACAGCCGTCGCCGGCGATCACATAGGTATAATGGTCTATGATCTCATGCCCGGGCCGGTTATACCGGGCGGCTAGCATTCTTTCGGCTAAGGCCATCCCCACGGCGTTGGCGATACCTTGACCCAGGGGACCAGTGGTGGTTTCGATGCCGGGAACTTCCCAGTATTCGGGGTGACCGGGGGTTTTGGAGTTTAATTGGCGGAAACGCTTCAGTTCTTCCATCGGCAGTGGATAGCCGGTTAAATGTAACAGGCTATAGAGGAGAGCAGAACCATGTCCGGCGGAGAGAACGAAACGGTCCCGGTCCGGCCATTCCGGGCAGGTCGGATCATGCTTTAAGGCTTCGGCGTAGAGGACAGCCGCCAGATCTGCTGCCCCCAGTGGCATGCCAGGGTGGCCGGAATTAGCTTTTTCGACCATATCTGCGGCTAAACCTCGAATCGTGTTAGCGATGGTTGTAATCATGGCTAAACTCCTTTCCTATTTTTTTGATAAGAACCCAAAAATATTATTTCTTCTCTGTCCGGTGATAATCCTTTCCGAAATGATGTTACGAAATTAAAAAGTACATGTAACCCGATCTTCAGACGGGATTAACCCCAGATGGTGGGTTAATGTTTTCAGGTCCGGCGGTAGCGGCGCGCGAAACTTGACCCGCCGCTGGTGACGGGGGTGAATAAAACTGAGGCTGACCGCATGGAGCGCCGGACGGGAAAAGTGCGGGTCGGGGTGTCCGTAGAGGGCATCACCCCATAACGGGGCACCCATATGTGCAAAGTGCACCCGGATCTGATGGGTGCGCCCGGTGATTAACTTGACCAGATGAAGGGCGGCTTGCTCCGACTGCTTAAGTGTCCGGAAACGGGTACAGGCGGGTTGGCCGTCGGGGGCGATGTACCGTTTAATCCCGGTGGCACCTTTTTTGATCGGGGCAGTAATCAAACCGTGGGTGGCCGGGAGAAAACCGGCGGTGACGGCCAGGTATAGCCGGTTGATCGAATTATTTTGCAACTGTAAAGAGAGCTGCTGGTGGGACCAGGGATTTTTGGCGATCAAAAGCAAGCCCGAGGTGGACTGGTCTAAACGGTGCACCGCATGGAAGGCTGCGGCGGACCCGGTTTTTTGCCAGTGGTATGTTAAGGCATTGGCTAAAGTTCCGCTCCGGTGAAAGCGCACGGGATGGACCAGCATCCCGGCAGGTTTATTCACCACGATCAGATCGGGATCTTCATAGGTGATCTCCACGTCGATCTTTTCCGGCATGAGCTTCTGGGGGGGTGGGGGCGGAAACCGGACGAGCAAGTTCTCGCCACCCCGGAGCCGGGTTTTCGCATAGACGGGAACGCCGTTTAAGATCAGCCCATTACATTTTTTGAGGGCAATAATTTGCCGGCGGGAGAAGGAAAACTCCTGGCGCAGGATGGATTCGATGGTCCGTCCCCGCCAGGCCGGGAGAATTCTGATCTGCAGGGGGGGGGAGTTGGGACATGAACGACCTCCTACTCACAAGTAATCGCCTTTATTATAACATAGTCATGGGCGCTTGTTACTTGTACTTTCCGCCCGGGGACAAATAGTGATCGCCCCGAATATGCTAGATTGAAAGCTGTTCAAGCCACTGTTGTCATCATTGGAAAGAGCAGGAGATAGCTTTTTGACCAGGAACTTGGTTTCTGCATTAAGGAGGGAGAAGTATGTACGTAGACCAGATCTTCCCGGACCAGGAAATCTACGACCAAACGGCAATGCACCCGGTTCCCTCTTGTCCCGGTGCTACTTACACCGTCGTCCCGGGGGACACCTTGTTTCAGATCGCCCAGCGTTTTGGCGTTACTTTAGAGGCGCTGCTGGCGGTCAACCCGCAAATTGTCAACCCGGATCTGATCTTTCCGGGGCAAGTAATTTGTTTACCGCCGATGACGCAACCGTCGCCGCCATGTCCGACCGGTTTGACTTATATGGTGACCCCTGGGGAGACGCTTTTTGACATTGCCCAACGGTTGGGGGTGAGCGTGGAGGAACTTTTATTCCTGAACCCGCAGATCACCGACCCCAATCAGCTCCAACCCGGAGAATTGCTCTGCATTCCAATGCCCATGCCACAGCCGTGTCCTCCATCGATGCCCATGCCGCAACCGTGCCCCCCGCCGCCGCCGATGCCGTGTCCGCCCTGTCCGCCGTGGGAAGGTCATTTCCATCCTGTTCCGGAAAGGCCGGAGTTTAGCCCGGTGCCCTGCCCGCCGCGGGAGAAAGAACGCTACCCGAGTGTGGCCACCGGGACACCGTTACCGGAGCCCTATTACCCGGGGGCCTTTGTTTACGCCAGTCCCCAGGTACCGTGGGAAGAGTGTCCCTATCGCCCGCGCCGCCGCCGACGGCTCTGCCGGAGAAGGAGAAGGTTATTTTAAAAGAAAGGAGGCAAAGCCTCCTTTCTGCAGTCCTGGCTCTTTGCGGCGGACTGTTTTTTATTTTTTGCCGTTTTTGCCGTTTGCCCGTGCCGGGCTCACCTTCCCGGCCCTGACAAAACCCGCGCTGGATGCACCCGATCTTAAGGGGCCAGTGTTTGGACCGGTCCGGAGAGGACTATAGTAGCCTCCAAAACCTCGGTTCCGGCCAAAGCACGACTTCTGGCATCCGGTTGGCGTCCCCCGACGTAGATCCGGACCGTACCCGGTTCCAGCCGGAAGGTGCCGGTCTCGTCGACCACCGCCAGCTGCCGCGGCTGTAGGACAAATTCCACGGTTTGTTTTGCTCCGGGGGCCAGGGACAAGCGTTTAAAGCCTTGCAGTTCAAAGTTGGGGGTGACCACCGTGGCGTCTAGGTGTTTAAGGTAAAGTTGGACCACTTCGTCGCCGGCCACCGGCCCCGTGTTTTCCACCTCCACCGTGACCCTGACGGACTGGTCTTGGCCGATCACAAAACTGGTCTTGTCAATGGCGAGCTGGCGATAGGCGAAGGTCGTATAACTCAGACCGTAACCGAAGGGGTACAAAGGTTCGTCTTGCATGTAACGGTAGGTGCGGCCCATCATCCGGTAATCGGTAAAGGGCGGGAGCTGGTCAAGGGACTTCACGAAAGTCACCGGTAACCGCCCGCCGGGGTTATAGTCACCGAAGATCACCTCGGCGAGGGCGGTTCCGCCTTCCTCGCCGGGATACCAGGCCTCAATAATGGCCGGAATCTTTTCCTGGGCCCAATTGATGGCGACCGGGCTCTCGTTGAAAAGGACTAACACCACGGGTTTATTCAAGGCGGCCACCGCCTTGAGCAGTTCTTCCTGCATGCCGGGTAGGTCCAGGCTGGTCCGGTCGCCGCCGCCGTCGGAGTTGGCGACGGCCCCCTCCTCGCCCTCCAGTTTCGGCGAGAGCCCCAAACAGAGGATGGCTACCTCCGCCCGTTCCGCGGCAGCCAACGCCTCGGCAAACCCGCTGGTGGGCGCTTCGCCCCAAGAATCGGGTGTCCTGGTCGCCAGGTCGCAGCCGGGCGCATATAAAACTTGTACGTCCGGGCCGACGCGGGCCCTGATCCCGGCGAGAGGGGTAACATACTGGGCCGGGACCCCGTAGTAATTGCCGAGGAGAATATCTTTATTGTCAGCGTTCGGCCCGATCACCGCGATCCTTTTGATTTTTCCCGGGTCCAAGGGGAGGAGATTGTCTTCATTTTTCAAGAGGACTATTGATTCGCGGGCCGCCTGCAAAGCCAACCGCCGGTGTTCGGGAGAAGCATTGACCTCGTAAGGAATGTTGGCATAGGGGACAAGTTCCGGCGGGTCGAACATACCCAGTTTAAACCGGGTCTTGAAGAGTCGCCGCAGCGCCTGGTCGATTGTTTTTTCGCTTACCAACCCCTGCGCGACGGCTTTTTGCAGGGAAGCAAAGACCCGCCCACAATTGAGATCACACCCGTTGTTGACCGCTTCGACCTTCGCCTCCATGACGGCGTCACGGAAGGCGGGGAGATACGTCTCCCGGAGGTCCTTGGCCCCGACTACGGCGTTAAACTCGTGCCGCAAGGTCTCCGGCCCGCTGTGGACCGCAAAATGTTTGGCACAGGCCGCCACCTTTAAGTATTTCGGATGGTCCCCCTGTAGACCGCGGATGAAAGCTACGCCCAAACGGCCGGTCAGGTAAGGATCTTCGCCGTAGGTCTCCTGGCCCCGTCCCCACCGGGGATCGCGGAAAATATTAATGTTCGGCGACCAAAAGGTTAACCCCTTATAAATCCCCCGGTCTTCTTTTTTCGCAAACTCATGGTGTTTGGCCCGGGCTTCATCGGCAATGACGGAGGCCACTTGGTACAATAACTCCTGGTTGAAAGAGGCGGCCAGGCCGATGGCCTGGGGAAAGACCGTGGCCACACCGGCGCGGGCGACCCCGTGCAAGCATTCATTCCACCAGTTATACTCCGGAATGCCCACCCTGGGAAGGGCGGAGGAGAAGTACAGCATCTGGCTGATCTTTTCCTCCAAAGTCAACCGGGCGATGAGATCGTCGACACGTTCGTCCAAGCTCCGGCTGGGGTCTTTGTAAACCGGCAATGCTTCATCTTGCTTTGTCATCTTCATAAGCCTCCTTGTGTGCATAATACGATTTGGATTCGATTGGCGCTAAGGTGTCAAATAAGGACTATTTCACCGCGCCGGTTATCCTTTTAAAGCCCCTGCCAGGGTGCTCTGGATGATCCACCGGTGACCAATGATATACAAGATGACGGTGGGGGCGGCGGCAATAATGGTGGCGGCGGCATAACGCGGCATGTGGTCAACACCGTATTGGTTCATGAACTGGGCGATTCGTAGCTGCATTGTGTAGTTCTGTGCGCTGTTGATCATGATCAAACTTAACAGGTAATCGCTCCAGGCCCCCATGAAAACAAGCAGGGTGGCCAGGACCGTTGCCGGTTTGGCAAGGGGTAACATGATCCGGAGAAAGATGTTGGTATGGCCGGCGCCGTCAATCCGCGCGGCCTCGGCCAGTTCATTTGGCAGACGCATGAAAAAGGAGCGGTAAATGATGGTCCAGAAGGGAATCCCAAAAGCGGTCATCGGCAAGAACAACCCGGGAAGGGTGTCGGTGATATTCAATAAGCCACATAACTGATAAAGCGGGATCAGAACCATCTGGACCGGGACAAAATAACCGGCGAGGATGAAGTAGAAGATTACTTCCGTCACTTTACTCCGGTACCGTGCAAAGATGTATCCGGCCATGGCCGCCGCGGGGACCGTACAGACAATGGCGCCCAAACAGACAAAAATGGTATTTAAAAGCCCTTGGCCGATCTGGATGGCGCGCCACGCTTCAATAAAGTTGGTCCAGCGGATCTCCGTCGGCCAACTCCAGGGGTGGTAGTTGTACTCGAGACGCGTTTTGAAGACGAACATAAAAGGAAGGAGCAGAGGCAAGATGACGGCCAAAGCCAATAAGACAAGGAAGAGGGTGATCAGGAACGCCGTCAATTTTGACCGGACGGAAACGGCTTTTCTCACCGGAGCGGAAGGGACAGGCTGATTTCTCATAACACATCACGATCCTTTCGCTGGAGGGAAAATTGGAGGATGGTAAAGAACAGTGAGAGTAGGAAGATGATCACCCCGATCGCGGCCGCCCGGCCATACTGCCAGTTCACAAAGCCGTTTTTATACAGGACAATGCCTAGGGTGGAGGTGGCATAACCCGGTCCGCCCGTCGTCATCAGCCAAGGCAGGTCAAAAAGTTTCATACTGCCGACGATACACAAAATGGAGACGATCCGCAGGGCATAGGAGGTCATGGGGATCACAATATACCACGCGTACTGCCAGGGCGTCGCGCCGTCCAACTCGGCGCTCTCCCGAATATCCTGGGGAATCTGTTCAATGTTGGCCATCAGATAGATAATATAAAACCCGCAGTAGGCCCAGGTTGCGATCGCAAAGATCGACCAGAAGGCCAGATTGGGATTGCCCAAAAAATCAATCCGGGCCAGCCACTGCCAGTTAAACTTGTTGGCCAGTGAAGGGATGACCCCATGGCGGGGGGCAAAGACGAAACGACCGAGCATGGCGGTGATCGCCGACGGGAGCACGTTTGCCAAGTAATAGATGACCCGCAACGGTTTGGTGATCTTATTTTTAAAGATGGATAAACTGAAGGCGATAAAAAAGGCAAGGGGAATCTGGATCACCACACTCCAGAAAGCCCACTGGAGGACGTTTTTTAACCCCATCAGAAATTCTTCGTTTTGAAAAAGACGGATATAATTCTGGAGACCAATGAAGACGGCCGGGCCGAGACCGGTCGAACGGGTCATCGAGAGCCGAAAGGTTTCCTCGATCGGATAATACATAAATACAACCAGGAACAACACCGCCGGGGCAAGGAGGACGATCTTAAAGATCAGAACATTCCAGTCCAGCGGCTTCTTTTTTTTGCTGCGCCCAGGTATTATTGAATAAGCTTTGGCGTTTTCGGGCACCAAAAACACCTCCAAAACTAAGATAAACCATCTCTAACTGGGAAATTAGCGCACCGCCACGAAACGGAACCGGCCGGCCTCGCGGGGCGAGCGGAGATCACGCACCAGTAACCGGTGCAATTAGGTGCAATTAGCAAGAAGGCAAGCGGGGGCGAAGACCTTCCGACCCCCGCTCGCCTTTTTCCCGTCCTTATTGGACCGGACCAATGGTCTCTTCAACCAACAGTTCGTAGTTGGTTAAGAGCCGTTTCACGTCGGTGTTGGGCAGTAAGAATTGCTGCAGGGTATCGGTGAGCGGTGAAGTGATCGTGGGCGGGAGATCCTGATCCCACCAGAACTGGATCGCCTCCGCTTTGGTAAAGGCGGCGGAAGCCATCTCGGTCAGCCGGTTCGGGGCCTTGACCCCCGGGACGGAACAGATCCGGCCAAGCTCCGCCGAGCAGGCCTCGACACTCATGGCGTATTTCAAGAAACGGACGACGGCTTCTTTGTTTTCGGCGGCTACCCGGGTGGCGGCGAACCCAATATCGGTCTGACCCATAAAATCAGTGGCTTTGCCCTTGCCCCCTTCTAAGATGGGGAAGGGATAGAAGCCGATCTTCTGGTCGGTAAAGTCGGGATCGGCGTATTGGGCGCACATCCAGGAACCGGTTACGTGCATGGCCGCTTTGCCGGTCGCCATCAGTTGTTGCGCATCGCCATAGGCCTCACCCAGCGGGGTCGGGCCGAAGTAGCCTCTTTTCGCCCATTCTTGATACAACTGGGCGGCTTTCACCATGGGTTCCGCGTCAAAGCGGGCTTTTCTGGCCTGCGCGTTGGCGAAGGCTTCCATCCCGCCGTAGCGGTTGACAAAGTACATGTACATGGCCAGGACCGGCCATTTATCACGCGCCCCGACGGCAAACGGTTGGATACCATTTGCCAAAAGCGTGTCGGCGACTTTTTCCATCTCCGCGATGGTAGTGGGGACTTTCAGGTTGTACTTGGCAAAGATGTCCTCGTTCACGAACACGCCGGCAATGGCAAAGAAGGGGGCCACCCCGTAGATCTTACCTTTCCAGGTCATAGCCTGCCGGGCGGCGGGACTGCACGGAATATCTTTCAATTCTTCCGTCAAATCAAGCAGCCGGCCGGCATCGGCATAACCGCCCATCACCGAGCCGCCTCAGCTTTGGAAGATATGGGGCAGGTCGCGGTTATTCGCCATGGCCACTTTGGTCTTATCCATCAGGCCCGGATCCCCTAAAGCCAGGTATTCCAGGTCAATATCGGGGTTTTTGGCCCGAAAACCATTGATCAACGCTTTGATGTAAGCGTGGGCCGGGTCATCATCGGGGAGATCCCGCCCCCAAACTACCAGTTTAACTTTGCTGGCGGAGGTACCGTAAACATTCCCACCAGCATGACAGTGATGAGCAGCAGCGCCAGGAAGGGCGCCCTTTTCCTCCTTTGCAACCTCTTCTTCCCGTGGGCCGAAGCGTTTCACAAACGTTTGTGATAATCTCGAAAAATTTATACGGAGTGGCGAACAATTAATTCAAAGGGAAGACAAAGGTTTATTCCGTTTTTTATCTCACCATTGAGGATTTGGGTTAAAATCTCCATGGATTTTATTCCCATTTCGTAACGGGGTTGCCGGATGGTGGTCAGTGGGGGGTTGGTAAACGCGGAAAACTCCAAGTCGTCGAAGCCAACTAAAGCAATATCCTTCGGTACGGCAAAACCCGCTTCATGGATTGCTTGCAAGGCACCGTAAGCCATACTGTCGTTGCCCGCAAAAACCCCGGTGCAATCGGGTAGTACCCGCAGGATCTCCTGCATTGCCCGGTAACCGTCTTCACAAAGGTAGTTCGCAGGAAAGACCCAACGTTCCGGTGCCGAAACACCCGCTTCCTTCAAGGCCTCCTTGTAGCCGGCCAGGCGTTCGAGGGTCACTTGGTTTTGCATGTTCCCGGCGATATGGGCGATGATTTTATGTCCTTTTTCGAGCAAGAGCTTGGTGGCACAGTAGGCGGCTTTTTTGTTGTCAATCCAGATACAATTGACCTGTTCGTTCTGGAGATTGCGTTCAATCAGGACAAAGGGGATCTTTTTCTCCAGTAAAATTCCGGTGAAACTGGTGTCTTGCCGGTTGCTGCCGACAATGACCAACCCGTCCACGTTTTCGGTGACGATCATTTTTTGTAAAACATTTGTTTTTCCTATGTTGTCATAGGAGTTGGAAAACAATAAGGTGTATCCGGTCTGACTGGCCACGTACTCCATGCCTTTGATGATCTGGGCGTAGAAGGGTTCCGAGATGTCCGCCATCATGACACCAATCATGCCGGATTTGCGGGTCACCAGACGACGGGCGGCCGCATTTGGGTAATAGTTCATATCGCGGGCAATGGCTTTGATCAACTGTTTCGTGCTTTCTTTGACGCCGTATTTGTTGTTTAAAGCCCGTGACACCACACTGGGGCTGACTCCGGCGCGGCGGGCGATGTCTTTAATCGTTACCATGAAGAACCTCCGTTAATAATAGTGCGTCTGTACTCCTTTGGTTTTGGGATGAACGTTTCTTCCGCCAAAAGTAGGCAAAAAGCTTTTACACTCACCATATGTTAGTGATGAGTAAATTATAACTTTATTTTAACAACTTCCTTAGCGAGTTTTGAAAAGAATTTTCAAAAGTTCAATTTTAATCTTCGCGCTCGATCCATTTTTTCCTGCCGATAGCAAAAAAATATTTATTTTTTCTTTTCGGCAGCCAAAGAAACCGGTTTGGCGCCAAAAGCAGCCCGGTGAAAGAGAAAAAATGGTTAAAAAACAAATTGACGTGGTTAATTAAATATAGTAATATTAAACCATATTAATAAATATTATAAGGTTGTGTTGAGACGAATGGATATTGAGTTATTGGACCTTACGATCAAGCTGTTTGCCCTGGCTTTACAAAAGGTGGTCTATGAACCACTGGTCCAGGACGGGGAGTGTCTAACCCAAGTTCAGGAGAACTGTCTGCGTTTTATCTATTTCCACCAGACACCGATGGTGAAAGATGTTGCCGAAGGGTTGCAAATCAGTAACGCCGCGGTGACCAAGCTGATCGACCGGTTGGAGAAGAAAGGCCTGGTACGCAGGGAGTATTCCCGCACTGACCGGCGGCAGATCCTTTTATCCCTCACCCCCGCCGGGGTTCGCCTATTGGAAAACGCCCGGCGGCAATCGCTCCAGCGCCTTCAGGCGATTGTTGAGCGTCTTGCCCCGGAAAGTTTGGCCGCTTTTGAGCAGAGCCTACATGATTTTTTAGAGGCGACCCTAATCGACAACGAGACACTGGATCAGATCTGTCTCCGGTGCGGCCTGGCCCATCTGAACGAGTGTCCTGGAAACTTGATCTGCCGGGAATTAACCGGACGTGATCGGGTTCCAAATTAAATAAAAAATCAACTGAAAAGGAGGACCAATGATGAAAAAGTGGCAATGTGGCGTTTGCGGGTACATCCATGATGGGGAGCAAGCTCCCGCGGCTTGCCCGAAATGCGGGGCGGCGATGGAGAAGTTTACCGAGGTTCCGGTGGAGAAAAGTGAGTTGATCGACCGGTCCCGGAAGACCAACCAGATTTATATGGAACTCTCGGCCTTATTGGAACAGGTGAAAGAGCTCTCCGAGATTGGCCGGGACGATGAGTTGGATCCGGCCTGTGTTGCCCTCTTCAAAAAGGCCATCGGTTATACGGTTGAATTGCAGCAAGCGATCAAGGCGGAGCTGGCCACCCATATGGGGAAAGGGAAATGGGGTTAAGCAAAAAGAGCGCCAAGCTTCCTTATTAGAAGATAAACAAAACCCGCCGGATGGCGGGTTTTGTCATTAGTTTAATTCATTTATTTTACGGTTTTACGGTTTACCCCAGGAAGAGCTGGCAAAGGTAGACCGCCAGGGAAGCACAGAGGGCAACGGTCATCAAACTCTTTTCGTAGAAGGCAAGGAGGAGGGCCACGCCGAAGCCGGCTAGCGCCGAGGTTGTGTCCCCGGTGGCGCTGAGAATGGCGGGGAAGGTCATTGCCCCCAAGACGGCATAGGGGACATAGTAAAGGAAGGATTGGATAAAGGGTGATTTGATCTTTTGGCGCAGGAAAACCAAGGGGGTCACCCGCGGCAGGTAAGAGACCAACGCCATTAAAAAGACAGCCAATAAGGTACGGCCCATTATTGAACCTCCTTCCTTGGGAAATAATGCGCGCCGTAGAGACAAGCAATGACGGTGGCGACCATGATCCGCCATCCAGACGAGAGCAGCCGTAACCCGGGCAGCCAGGTAAGGGCGACCGTGAGCCCGACCGCCACCCCGACGACCCGGCGGATGGCGGGGGATTTTTTGGCCGGGGGCAGCACTAACGCGATGAACATGGCGTACAACGTAATGCCCAAGGCGTTTTGGAGATTGGCGGGCAGCAGCGTACAGACGATTCCTCCGAGGAGGGTTCCGGTGCCCCAACCGGTATAGGGACCAATGATTAAGCCTGCCATGTAAGGGAAGGTGATCTCGGTGCGTTCGAGGGAAGCGACGGTGAAGGTCTCGTCGGTAATCCCGAAGGCCAGGAGGCACCTTTCTCTTAAGGTCAGACCGGGGGCCAGCTTTTGTCCGAGGGACAGGGACATCAACAGATAACGGAGGTTGATGACCAAAGTGGTCAGGGTAATCTCGAGGAGCGAGGCCCCCGCGAGGATCAGGTTGGTCCCGGCGTACTGACCGGCCGAGGTCAGGTTGGTGAGGGAAATAAGGGTGGCCACCCAGGCCGGAAGACCGCCCTTCACGGCCAGCAGGCCGAAGGCAAAGGAGACCGGGAGATAACCCAGGGCGATGGGCAGCCCGTGGCGGAGGCCGAGGCTAAACTCCTGCCTCGACCGGCTTTTTGATGGAGTTGGGTGCGGGGAAGTCAATAATGGGCTTGGCAAGTTTCGTCCCTACCTTTGTCCGATTTTCCTAACTGGCGGGATTTAACATTGAGTTTTACCGCCATTTATGATAATATATTATCCCTGGAACCAACCGGACCGGGTAACCGCGGGCGCAAGGACGAAAGGTTGCGCCTGAGGAAAGTCCGAGCTCCATAGGGCAGGGTGCTGGATAACGTCCAGTGAGGGTGACCTCAAGGAAAGTGCCACAGAAAAGGAAACGCCGACTGGATACAGCAATGCTGGTCCAGGGCAAAGCTGAAAAGGTGCGGTAAGAGCGCACCAGCGGTTAAGTGATTAACCGGCTTGGTAAACCCCACCCGGAGCAAGACCGAATAGGAGGGGGCGTCTGCCCGGCAGACGCAAGAATGGCCCGTTCTTCCCTCGGGTACGGTCGCATGAGGCGGCAGGTAACTGTCGTCCCAGATAAATGGTTACCGCCGACTGCCTCCGCAGTCGGTACAGAACTCGGCTTATAGGTCCGGTTGGTAACAGTAGAAAAGAAGCTATCCCCGTGGATAGCTTCTTTTTTTGATCCGTCGGCAATATACGAAGTCCGCGGTGACGACATAGCGGTTTGGTATATACTTCCCTTTTCGTTTAAACCTGGTCGACCAGACCCAGGGCGTTGTTAACCGGGAGCGAGAAACAGATCCCGCGACCGGTTGTGTTCAACCCGGCATCGTGGGTGATTTTCTCCATGATCTGGGCTTTCTTCGCTCGGGGGGCCAGGATTAGAATGACATCTTTTTCCGGTTGGATCGTAATGCCAAGAAACTTTTCCGCTTCCTTCGAACCCAATCCCAAGCCGTGGAGCAGCGTTCCGCCGGTGGCACCGGCTGCTTTGGCCGCGGTCATCACCAGATCGGAATGGCCACGGTTCACAATGGTGACTATTAAAGCATAAGGCTCTTTTAACTCCATGCTCTGTTCCTCACTTCCCATCTCTGTATTATCCTTATCGATTTCTTGGCAGATTTTCCATAGGATACTGCTGGAACTGTCCAAAGGAATGGTAAAGGCAATGCCCGTTCCAACCTGATGCAGATCGATCTGCTCGCGGAGGCGCGCGAGAATTTGCCGGGTCATGCCGATACTCTGGATGCTGATGGCAATTAGTTTCTTTGGACTACCAAAGCCGAGGAGCTCGTAGATCTCCGAATTGGCGGATCCGTACCCGTGGCTTAGGAGATAAAAGGGCACTTCATCCCGCCTATATAACTTTTTCAACTGGTTCCCCAGACTATAATCGACAATGGTAATTAATGCTTCCAAGCAACGCTCCACTTTTGCTACCATTTATTAGTACCCCCTGTTTACCTCTCCAAAGCTAAGCAGCATCTGCTCCTTGCGGTTTGCCCGATGGCGCCCGCCTTTTCATTTGCATATTATTGCTCTGGAAAGTTGTCCTCTTTATCATATATAATAATCGAATCTTCGGCAACCGGAATTGTAATTTGTTTCTCAGCCCGATTGGCTTTGATCCGATAAGCCAAGCCAAAGCACTGGATAGTGAGTACCGGAGTCAACGCAACCAGCGCCACGATGCCAAAGGCATCAGTGAAGATGTTGCCCCCGCTCGTTTCACAGGCCCCAATCGCCAACGGGAGGAGAAAAGTGGCGGCCAAAGGTCCCGAGGCCACAGCACCCGAGTCGAAAGCAATCGCCGTAAAAAGGGGCGGAACAATCAGTGACAAGAGCAACGCCATCGTGTACCCGGGGATTACGATATAAAGCAAGGAAGTTTCGGTCAAGATCCGGAACATGGCCAGCCCGACCGAGAAAGCCACCCCGATGGACAGACCAAGGCCCATGCTCCGGCCGGAGATCGCGCCGTCGGTGATGTCTTCAACCTGTTCTTTTAAGACGAAAACCGCCGGTTCCGCGGCCACGACAAAATAACCGGTGGCCAGGCCGATCAGGATTAAGGCCCAGGGCGGCGTATTCGTAATGAGGGCCCCCCCCAGTTGGTACCCGGCGGGCATGAAACCCACATTTACACTGGTAAGGAAAAGAACAAGACCGGCGTAAGTATAGATGGTGCCGATGAGAATCTTCAATAATGTTCTTTTCCGGAGACGAAGGGAGACTACTTGAAAGACGATAAAGAGTAAAAGAATCGGGAGGAGGGCAAGGGCCACCTGCCCTATAAACTCGGGGAAATTAGCCAGAAAAAGTTGGAAGATATCACCCAGCGAAAGCAGTTCGGGAATAGCCAGGACGCTTCCGCCCGACGGTTCAAAAAAGAGGCCCAGGAGGAGCATCGTGAGAATGGGCCCGATCAAACAGAAGGCGACCAGACCAAAACTATCCTCTTCCGAAGTTTTATCACCCCGGACTGAAGCCAGGCCAAGCCCCAAGGCCATAACAAAGGGGACCATAATCGGGCCGGTGGTTACGGCTCCCGACTCCCAAGCGACGGAAAGAAAGTTTTTGCTGGTAAATCCGGATACGATAAAGGCCAGTATATAGCAGACAGCAAGGATTGAAGAGAGCCGGACCTGAAACAGGATGCGGAGAAAAGCACCGACCAGCGCAAGCCCGACACCGGCGGAAACAGCCAGGATAATGACGGAATCAGGGATCCCGCTGACTTGCCGGGCCAAAACGTGCAGGTCCGGTTCGGCGATGCTGATAAAGGTGCCGATCACAAAGGTCAAGGCCACGATCAGTTTTAAATTTCTACTTTTCACCAATCCCGAGCCGATATGTTCGCCAATGGGCATTAAAGAAACATCGACCCCGAGGTTAAACAGGGTGATGCCAAGAATCATCATCAGGGCGCTCAGCAGAAAAAGAACCACGCTATAAAAGGGCATTGGTGCGACGGTAAGCGCCAATACTAGAACAATAACAATGATCGGAAGGACAGTTAAAAAGGATTCTTTGAATTTTGCCCAGAGCAGTTTTTTCATTCCCCTACCGCCTCCAACTTCGTTCTTCTAAATAACAGGCAAAAATCGGTGTCCACGACACAGATTGTCCATCCCAAATACGAATCGAAGATCGTAATAAGGTATAACATAATTATATATATCTTTGACCAGCCATTCTACCGATTTAAACTAATATTTAACCATATTTAAGAATATTTACGTATATTTTAGCAAAATGGCTTATTTAAGCGGATTATGCCCTAATATTTGGCTGTTGCTTGTAAATATAAAGCAACATTTTCCGGGACGTTTAAGTAGGTGAGCAAAAGGGTTCAGACGAAAGTCGCAGTGAAGGAGAGGCGCAGGTGGACGGTGGGGGTGGGGGGAGAGGCTATTTATGCGCGGCGGCGGTTTACCACCGAACCGCCGCGGCTGCCCAAGACAATCCGCCCCCAAAGCCAATCAAGAAAAGATAATCCCCTTTTTTAAAGCGCTTTTCAGCCCAAGCCTCCTTGAGGGCCAGGCCGATGGAGGCGGCTGAGGTGTTCCCGTACTTGGCGATGTTGGAGATCATTCGTTCCTCCGGAATGCCCTTATTCCGGGCGACGGCTTCTAAAATTCTGCTGTTGGCCTGGTGGGGAATGACGAAATAGCGGTCATTATCCGTGAGGCCCAACCGGTCTTTCAAGCGGTCGATCAGATTACCCATTTTTTCCACGGCGAACTTAAAGACGTTACGCCCGTCTTGGCGGAAATAAAACTCGTCGTTCAGGCCGCCCATGACCACCAAATCGGCTCCGCTCGGGTCGGCGCCCAGTTCAACGGCGAGGATCTCATGTTCGGGCTCCTCCGCGCTGAGCAGGAGGGCCGCCCCCGCATCACCGAAGAGGACACAGGTGGTACGGTCTTTGTAGTTGACGAAGCGGGAGAGTTTTTCCCCGGCGGCGATGAGGGTATGGTCGTAACCTCCGGTCTGCATTAAACTCCAGCCGACGGCCAAGGCGTAAACCAATCCGGAGCAGGCGGCATTCAAGTCAAAAGCGGCCAAGTTGGTGAGGTTCAACTTTTGGGCGACCAGACTGGCCTGGTTGGGCACGCACTTCTCGGCGGTGCTGGTGGCGGCGATGAGCAACTGAGGACGATAATGGTTGGGAACCTGGGCTAAACAATCGGCTACCGCTTTGGCCGCGAGGTCGGAGGCGTGCATGTCGTCGGGGGCAATCCGCCGCTCTTTGATCCCGGTCCGGGTTGTGATCCATTCATCGGACGTATCAACCATCTTCTCCAGGTCACTGTTGGTCAGCTTTTTTTCCGGCACATAAGTGCCGACCGCGACAAGCCCTATTTTCCTCATTTTCGTTCCCTTCTTTTCGCTGTTATTTTTATGGAATTATTAGAACCAAGTATTAATAATTACTACTAATTATAATCGATCCTGTACTTTGGGGCAAGTTTTTTTCGGGAAATAATTGCGAAAAGATGAACGACAAACGAGGTTAGACGATCCGGAACTGCTCCAGATCAAGCACCCCTTGTTGTTTTGTCACGGTTTCGGTGGTCAGGCGGTGGTTTTTGCCACTGGCCAAAATTTTAACGGTAACCGCCGTGTCCCACGGATGATCGCTGTAACGGCTGGTGATGTGGGCGAGATTGCGCAGGTCATCGGCGGTGGGGTTGCCCAAACCCAGCGTTAAAGGACCGGGCGCGCCCAAAGCCTTGAAAAGATAAAGGCCTTCGGTACGACGTTTTTGGTAAAAGTGAGCGAAGAGAGTCCGGTTTTCCCGTTGGTTACGACCGACGATTCCTTTAAAATGCGGACTTAGGCGAAAGTGGCGGCCGATCCGCAGGAGACGGAGGCCGTCGATGGTCAGGTGCCCGTCGGCTCTAATCAGATCCTTTACTTTACGGCCATACTCCACATTGGTGAGGAGACAACCCCCGGCGGGGGATTCATACTCCAAACCGTATTTGGCGGCCAGTTCCAGTTGGATTTTGCGTTGCCGTCCTTGGATCGACGGACAGTGGTCCAGCGAAATCCAGCCTTTTTCCTCCGGAATCGTGGGGGGGAGAAGCCGGGCGGAGAGGGGACGTACGATCAGACCGGCCAGCCCGGTTTCGGCGTCGATTTTGGGAAAAGCCCCCCGGTACTGGGATTTGGGCCGTTGGCCGACGACTTCGCCGGTGACTAAAAAAGAGGCACCCAACTCCTTCATCATCTCCCCGGCTTTGCGGAGGAAGAAGATATGACAGTCCAAGCAAGGGTTGGCTGCCTTGCCGTAACCATGTTTCGGGTTTTCCAAAATCCGGAGGTACTCATCGTCCAGGCGGACAACGTGCAGCTTTACCCCCAGTTGCGCAAGGAGTTTTTGCAGGTGGGCAATGCGTTTTTCTTCCTCGGCGGGGGCGAGAAAAGGTTGGATGAAATTCACCGCCTCCACTTCCACCCCGGCTTCTTGGATCAATTTAATCGCGAGCAAACTGTCGAGCCCACCCGAAAAAAGGGCCAGTGCCTTCAACAAGGATCGCCTCCTTCGTCTATTTTTCGTAATTTATTGCTAGGAGCGAATATTAACTATTCCTGGTTTGCCCCCTTTTTCCTGCTGCCGCCGGCGGTCGGCTTCATCCCGATTTAATAAATTTATAAAATGATTACAATCTGATTACTTCTTGTTTCCGGTGTTGATTTCGATAGAAAAAAATGATAATCTTATTTCAACGTCAGGCCTGATGACATAATATTACTTTTGAATTATTATGAATGAGGGTTGGTATGTAAGTTGGAAAAAAGTTTAAGGGAACAAATAACTGAAATCAGCGAATCTTTATGCCGAAAGGGTTACCGGCTAACTCCGCAACGCGAGGCCGTGCTTAAAATTCTCCTCGAAAACCCCAATCAGCATCTGGCGGCGGAAGATATTTATGCGATGGTACGGAAGTCCCACCCGGAGATCGGGATGGCCACCGTCTACCGTACCCTGGAACTTTTAAGTAAAGAAAAGATTATCAACCAACTCAGTTTAGATGAAGGAAATTGCCGTTACGAGTTGGAAAGTCAAGCCCGGTACCACCAATTAGTCTGTCTTAAATGCGGGAAAATTACCGAGTTTAATGACCAACTGCTCGCCGAAATGGAGGAGAGGCTCGCTGCCGAAAATAAGTTCCAGATCGTTGGCTATCTGTTGAAGTTTTACGGTTATTGCGGGCAGTGTGCCTCGGCGGAAGGATGAAACCATACTTACCGAAGGGATATAACCAGAAGATTTTACGGGCAATCCGCGAGTTTGACCTGATCGAACCCGGCGACCGGATTTTAATCGGCTTTTCCGGGGGCAAAGACAGTGCGTTGTTGGTTTGGGCGCTGGGTTTAATGGCGCAGCACCGGATTATCGAGGCGGAAGTGGCGGCGCTCACCCTTGATCTCGGGCTTGAACCGCACCTTAACCCCGAACCTTTAGCAGAGCTCTGTGCGAAGGTGGGGGTGGAGTTTCATTACCTCCCCACCGGGATCGGTCCGGCGGTTTTGGCGACCGAAAACCCCTGTGCCACCTGCTCTTTTCTGCGGAACGGGCGGCTGAACCGGTTTGCCGGCAAGCACAAGTTCAATAAAGTTGCCCTGGCCCACCACCACGATGATGCGGTGGAGACCTTATTGATGAGCATGCTGTATTCGGGGCAGATCCGTACTTTTCTCCCCAAAACCTACCTTGACCGGACCCGGATCACGGTGATCCGTCCTTTGGTCTATCTCCGGGAGGAGGAGATCAGAGCGGCGCGGGAATTTATTCCTTACCAACCGGTGGCGCGGAGTTGTCCTTATGACGGGTATACCTACCGGCAAAAAGTGAAGGATCTGATTGCCGCCTTAAATAAGGAAAACCCTTTGGTTTACGCCAACTTGAGCAAAGCGATGCGGGGCGGACGGCCCATAACGCTGTGGCCGGCACCGAAAAAGCGGTGAGGCTTCGGTTAAGTGACGGCGTGACTTCGGCCAATCAGTGATGATGGCTCGGTTAATGAGTGATGAAGATTCGGTCAACAAGAATCGAAGGTTCTTGACAGGCGACCTTGATCATACCTATAATCGTAACAAAGATTCGGTTCGGGCGACCATGTTATGGCGCAAACTTGCCCACCGAAGAAAATAGATCAACTCCAAGAGTATAACAACCAGGCGAAGAACGGGAGAGTAGTTTGGAACGGGAAGGACAGAGAGGGGAGACCGCCGGCTGGAAGTTTCCCTCCGGAACGCCAGACGAAATGCACCCGGGAGCCTTGGGGCCGAAAGGTAAGTAGGCCCTAACGGGAACGCCCGTTACAGCGTAGCGATGAGTGGGACCGCCGGTTCGGTCCAACCAGAGTGGAACCGCGAAGTAGTACTTCGTCTCTGTTGAGAGACGAATTTTTTTTCCTTCGAAGAGGAGGTGGAGCGATGTTTACCTATCTTCGCGAGAGCATTAAAGCCATCTTTGAGCGGGATCCGGCTGCCCGCAGTGTATTGGAAGTGATCCTCTGTTATCCCGGTTTCCATGCCCTGTTGGCCTACCGGATCGCCCACTGGTTTTATCGGCATAAATTATTCCTCATTGCCCGGCTCATTTCCCAGATCGCCCGTTTTTTCACCGGGATCGAAATCCATCCTGGGGCCAAGATTGGCAAAGGCCTCTTTATCGACCACGGGATGGGAGTCGTGATCGGGGAAACAACGGAGATTGGTGACAACGTCACAATTTACCAGGGGGTAACCCTGGGGGGGACGGGGAAGGAAAAGGGAAAACGCCACCCGACCATCGGGAATAACGTGATTATTGCGGCTGGGGCCAAGGTTTTAGGCTCGATTACGGTGGGGGACAACGCCAAAATCGGGGCGGGGGCGGTGGTCATCAAGCCGGTTCCCCCCAATTCGACGGTGGTCGGGGTCCCCGGCCGGGTGGTGGTCCAGGACGGGGTCCGGGTCGGTCCCCCCGATCTGGAACACGGGAAACTACCCGATCCGATGCTGGCTTTTTGCGAAGAAACGCAGAAACGGCTTGCACAATTAGAAGCAAAGCTTGGGCTCAAAGGAGGTCTGCAGGATGGCAATCATGGTCTATAATACCATGACCAAGCGGAAGGAAGAGTTTGTCCCGCGCGAACCGGGGAAAGTAAGTATATATGTCTGCGGCGTAACGCCATATAATTACGCCCATATTGGGAATGCCCGGCCGCCGGTGGTCTGGGATTGCATCCGGCGTTTTCTGCGCTACCGGGGGTATGAAGTGATCCTGGTCCAAAACTTTACCGACGTGGATGATAAAATTATCCAACACGGGCACCTGACCGGCGAAGATCCCTTGGCCTTGGCAGCCCGCTTTGCCCAAATATACCTCGAGGATATGGCGGCGTTGGGGGTGGAACCGGCGACCTATTATCCGAAGGTCTCGGGGCATATTCCCGAGATCATCACGATGGTGCAAGGGCTGATCGAAAAGGGATATGCCTACCAGCTCGACGGGGATGTCTATTTCTCCGTCGACGCCTTCCCGGAATACGGCAAGCTCTCGGCCCGCCCGTTGGATGAGATGTTGGTCGGGGCTCGCGTGGAAGCGGACGAGCGGAAGCGCAACCCGATGGATTTTGCCCTTTGGAAGGCGGCCAAGGAGGGGGAGCCGGCTTGGGATTCACCCTGGGGACCGGGCCGTCCCGGCTGGCATATTGAGTGCTCAGCCATGTCCCTGAAGTATTTGGGGAGCGGCTTTGATTTCCACGGCGGGGGAACGGATCTGGTCTTTCCCCACCATGAAAATGAGATTGCCCAGGCGGAAGCCTATTGCGGGACCAAGCCTTTCGTCCGTTACTGGCTCCACACCGCCTTTATCACGATGCGGGGCGATAAAATGTCCAAGTCCCTGGGGAACGTGGTGACCATCCGGGAGGCCTGCGCCCGTTTCTCCCCAAAAGTAATCCGCTTCTGGCTCCTGGGGACCCATTACCGTAACCCCCTAAGCTACGGTGAAGAAGAATTGACGGCCGCCGCCAATGGCCTGTCCCGTTTGGAAACGGCCCGGGAAAACTGGCGTCATCTGCTGTCCACGCCGGTCCAGTCGGGGGAGGACGAAGCTTCGCCGGCGGTGGCCGGTTTGGTCGCCCAGGTGCGGGAACGCTTTATTGCCGCGATGGAGGACGATTTTAACACCGCTTTTGCTTTGGGGATCCTCTATGAACTGGTGCGCGAGGTCAATAAATGGGCCTTCAGCGAAGACTTTGTCCTGACGGCCTCCTGCCAAAAGGTGCTTAAGGAAGCTTTATCCCTCTTGGAAGAGTTGGGCGGTGTTTTAGGGATCTGGTTTGCGGAAGAGCCGGCCGCCACCGGGCTCAGCGACGAGGAGATCAATGCCCTGGTGGAGCAGCGGCAAAAGGCCCGCCAAAACCGGGACTTTAAAACCGCCGACCAGATCCGGGACACCTTAAAGGCGGCGGGTATTGTGGTGGAGGACACACCCCATGGGGTCCGCTGGCGACGCGTATGATGTTGAAGCTGAGGCCACTTTGTTGGCCGCATGAAAAAGACCGCCTTCAGGGGCGGTCTTTCGCTGTCGGGGGCGTTAGGCCCAACCGGCGAAAAAGGGCATTCCGCCGGTAGTCCCCGTAGCGCAGCGTGGCAACGGTGGCCAGGCCGAGCAAGATCAGCCCCGCCAGGCCGGCTTCCGGACCAAAGGCCCCGCCGGTCCACAAGGTTGGGCCGGTAATCTCCAACTGAAAAAAGGTGGGGAAGGCCAAACCGCTAACCCGGAAGCCGAAGAGGTTTTGCCAGAAGTTCCAGCTAAAATGGAGCGCCACCGGAAGATACAAGGTGCCGGTTTCGAGATAGGTGAGGGCAAAGAGAACCCCGGCGAGTAAAATGGCGAACAAACCGCCAAAATTAAGGTGCGGGTTGTTCAGGTGGGCGAGGCTGAAGAGAAAGGCGGAGAAAGCGATGGCCGGCGAAAGACCCCAGTGGGCGGTGAAGACCGGCAATTGGAGCCCGCGGTAGAACAATTCTTCAAAAAGGGCGGCCACAATAAAGGTGGGGGCGATCCAAAGCAGCTCGCTTGAGATCACAAACGGAGGAGCGGCAAAACGGACCCAGCCCAGCGCGAAGAAAGCCAGAAAAAGCAGGGCAAAAAGGGAAAACCCCAAGGCCAACCCGAAGCAAAGATCACGGCGCGCCCAAGCCGAAGGGGGGAAAAACCGCGGGAGCAAACGCTGGCGAAAGATGGCTTTTTCCGCCAAATTGAAGGCAACGAGGAGTGGGATCAGGCCCAGAAACAGGTGGAGAAAAAAGTTGAGGCGGACAACCTCCGCAGTTAGCACCTCCAATTTCCACGCCCAATTCAGCAGGGGACTGAGAAGGCGACCGAGAAATAAAAAAAGAATTTGGATGCAAAGATAAAAAGTATATACAACCCCGATCACCCAGAGCGGGTAAAAGAAGCGGCGAATTTTGAAGAGTTTCGTCTTCATTCTTCCCAAACCTCGCTTGCTGAATTTACTGGGGATCTTTTCGTGACAAAAAAGAGGAATCCTTTCCCTTGTAGAGAAGTTTTCTGCTGGACATAGTGATTGTAGGCCCGAGACTGAAGCTGGTGACGGAATGATCATGATCAAGACAGAAATAATTACGGTTAACCCGGAGGCGATTGACCAGGCGGCGTTGGCCCGGGCGGCGGCGGTTTTGCGCCGGGGCGGGCTGGTTGCTTTTCCCACTGAGACAGTATACGGTCTGGGTGCCGTTATTTATAACCGGGACGGTATAAAAAATATTTTTACCGTCAAAGGGCGACCGGGGGACAACCCGTTAATTGTGCACATTCACCAATGTGAACAGGTGACGGAGCTGGCCCGGGAAGTACCGGAGACAGCCAGGATCCTCGCCCGGCGGTTTTGGCCCGGCCCCCTCACCATGATCCTGCCGAAAAAAGAGGAGATCCCGACGGAAGTCAGCGCCGGTCTTCCGACGGTCGCCATCCGCCTGCCTGCCCACCCGGTAGCCCTGGAGCTGTTACGCCAGACCGGGCTGCCGGTGGCCGCCCCCAGTGCCAACATTTCCGGACGGCCCAGCCCGACCAGGGGCAGTCATGTCATCGCCGACCTCGAAGGTAAGGTCGACCTGATCATAGACGCCGGTCCCACCGGGGTGGGCGTGGAATCGACCGTTCTTGACCTGACCGGCCCCAAACTTCGGATCCTCCGGCCCGGAGGGGTCACCCGGGAGATGCTGGAAGCGATCTTCGGTCCGGAGATGGTTGAGGCCCCGTCTCAGATAAATTGCCGGCGGCCGCTGGCTCCCGGGATGAAATACCGTCATTATGCGCCCCAAGCACCCTTGCGCCTGTTGACCGGGGATGAGGATCAGGTCCGCCGTTTTCTGCAGCGGACCGCCGCTCAGGCCCAGTCCGCCGGGAAGCGGATTGGGATCATTGCTTACGACGAGGACCAAAGTCCGGCCTTGGCTGTGGCCGGGGTCACCTATTTATCCATGGGCCGGCGGGCCAACCCGGCCGAAGGAGCCGAACGGTTGTTTCATCTTCTCCGCCTTTGCGACCAGGCCGGAGTGGATGAAATCTATGCGGTCGCCCCGCCCCGGCAGGGGGTGGGGGAGGCGGTCTTTAACCGTCTGTATAAAGCAGCCGGAGGGAAAGTCGAGGAGATAAAATGAACAAAGCCCGTATACGCTGGGCATTCCTTTTCATCCTGCTCCTCCTTTTGGGGAGCAGCCCAGCGGTGCGCAACCAAGAAAAGGAGTTGCCAGTCGGGGAAATCTTGGAATACCAGGTTTTTCTCAAGGGGTTGCCCGTTGGCGAACAGACCCTCCGGATCGTAGGGGAAAAGGTCTACCAGGACCGGCCGGTGCTGGAGGTCCAGATGAGGATGAGGAGTTATCCCGCTTTTGCTTTCCTTTTCTCTTACGAGGAAGACAACCTACTATATCTGGACCCTGCAACGCGAACTCCGGTTTACCTGCGAAAAAACATTAATGAAAATGGCGACCGCCGGGAAGAAGAGTATCATTTTGGGGCGGAAACAGTCGAGAAACGGGTGGCGAACGTGGGGCAGGAACCGCGCGTCCGGCAATATGAGGCCAAGCACCCATTGCTTGAGAATCTCTCTCTGGTTTACTACCTCAGGCAGCGGCCCTGGCGGCGGGGGGAGAACCGGTTTTATTATTTAACCAACCGGGGGCCGCAGGCGGTCAGCTGTAAGCTTCAAGGAACGGAAAGGATCCGGGTCTTGTCCGGTCACCAGCAGGCGGAGGTTGTCTACGATCCCGTTTCCCAGGTCACCATCTGGTTTTCCCTTGACGAACCGGTTTATCCTTTACGGATCAAAGCCAACGGGAATGCGGGGGCGCTTACCGCCCGTTTGGTCAAGATCGGCTATGAACCGGGAGAATGACTGCGACGATGGTAAAGTTGAACAGGAGGAAAAAATGGTCCGGAACATACTCTTTGTTTGTACTGGGAACACCTGCCGCAGTCCGATGGCGGCGGCTTTGCTTCGTCAATTATTGAAAGAACGCGGTGGCAAATTCGAAAAGATTCGTGTTTCATCGGCCGGGCTTTACGCCTATCCCGGCGCACCGGCTTCGCCCGAAGCGGTTGAGACGATGCGCGGTTACGGCATTGATCTTTCCAGCCATTTGGCCCGGGAACTGGCCCGGGAAGAGCTGGCGGCGGCCGATTTAATTATGACCATGACGAACGCCCAGAAAGAACAGATCATTAAGATCTATCCGGGCGTCAAAGATCGTACTTTTGTCCTCAGAGAGTACATCAAAGCGAAAAGTCCGGCTGGGAAAGACCAATGGGACGTCCCGGACCCTTTCGGACAACCGCTGGCGGTTTATCAGCAGTGTGCTGCTGATCTGGAGAAGGATCTGCGGGCGCTCATCGACTTGTTGGCCGCCGAAGCAGAAGCGGAAGCGGGCGACGCCAGTCAGCAGAAAGGGGGGAAGAAAGTGCGGATTGCTTTGGGCGCCGATCATGCCGGTTTTCATTTGAAAGAGGAGATCGCCAAGTATTTGCAGACCAAGGGTTACGAATACAAAGACTTCGGCGTTTTCTCGACCGATAGGGTGGATTACCCTGATCAAGCTGCGATTGTGGCGAAGGCAGTGGCGAAAAAGGAGTTTGATCAGGGGATTCTTATATGTGGCACCGGAATTGGGGTCGCGATTGCGGCCAATAAAATCAAAGGCGTGCGCGCGGCGTTGTGCCATGATGTCTTTTCGGCACGTATGGCGCGGGCCCATAATGACAGTAATGTTTTGGCGATCGGGGCCCGGGTCATCGGACCGGGGTTGGCGCTGGCCATTGTCGAAGCCTACCTGAACGAAGAGTTTGCAGGAGGACGTCATCAGCAACGGATAGATAAAATAACGCGACTAGAAAACGAATAAGGAGGATTTACCGATGGGGTGCGTGCATTTAATCGACCATCCGTTAATTCAACATAAATTAAGCATTATTCGGGATGCGACGACCGGTCCGAAAGAGTTTCGCGAACTGGTTGAAGAGATTGCCACCCTCATGGCTTATGAGGTCACGCGGGACTTTCCCTTGGAGGAAGTGGAGATCCAGACGCCCATTGCCACCGCGAAAGCCAAGGTGATTGCGGGGAAAAAGATCGCGGTCGTCCCGATTCTCCGGGCCGGGCTGGTGATGGCCGACGGCATCATGAAACTGATTCCGGCGGCGAAGATGGGGCATATCGGTCTGTACCGCGACCCGAACACCCTGCAACCGGTGGAATATTACTGTAAATTACCGGCGGATCTCCAGGAGCGGGATATGATCGTGGTCGATCCGATGCTGGCCACCGGCGGTTCGGCCACCGCGGCCATTGATTTTCTGAAAAAACGGGGGACGAAAGGGATTAAACTGGTCTGTTTGATCGCCGCCCCGGAAGGAATCGCCCGCGTGCAGCAAGCCCATCCGGATGTGGAAATCTTTGTGGCGGCCATTGATGAGCGTTTGGACGACCACGGTTATATCATCCCCGGTTTGGGCGACGCCGGTGACCGGTTGTTCGGAACCAAATAAGCTGTGGGTAATTGGGCCACAGAGGGGGTGCAGGGGTTGCAATGGTCGGTGTTTGGTTGGAATCTGGCTTTGCTGACGGCGGTTGGCTTTGGCTTATCGTTTATTCTGACCGCCTTTTGGACGAAAAAAGGTAAAGCCTGGGGGCTGATGGATCTGCCGCGGGAACGGCGGGTCCATACCACGCCCCGCCCTTATACGGGGGGCCTGGCCATTTTTATTGCCTTCTACCTGACCCTTCTGCTCACCGGCGGTCTTACCTTCCCTTATTTGGGGTCGATCTGCGGAGGAGGCCTGGTCATCTTCCTGTTGGGGCTGGTTGATGACAAATATGATCTGTCATCAGGCCAGAAACTTGTCGTCCAGTTATTGGTGGCCGCCTTTATGGCCTGGGCGGGGGTCCGTATCGTTTACCTGACGAACCCCTTCGGCGAGATGGTGGCTTTAGGTTGGAAGAGTTATCCCTTGACGATCCTGTGGTTGGTCCTGACTATTAACGTGATCAACATCATCGACGGGCTGGACGGGTTGGCGGCCGGGATTACGGTAATTGCCGGTCTGAGTCTGCTCATCATCGGGCTCGGTCTTGGGCAGTCGGCCGCCGTATTTTTGTGTGCGATTTTAGTCGGTGTTTTGCTTGGTTTTCTCCCTTATAACTTCTATCCGGCCCGGATCTTTATGGGCAATTCCGGCGCTTACTTCTTGGGTTTTATCTTGGGCGTCATCTCCGTGATCGGGGCGTTAAAGATCCCGACTGCTTTAGCGCTGGTGATCCCTGTTTTCGCAATGGGCATCCCGTTTCTCGATACTTTTTGGGCGGTCTGGCGGCGCTGGCGGAATGGGGAACGGATTATGCGGGGTGACCGTTACCATATTCACCATCTATTGCTCACTTCCGGACTGGGAATGAAAAAAGCGGTCCTTGTGCTTTATGGTTTAAGTTTGCTTTCCGGACTGGCCTCCATCTTTCTCTCCCGGGCTACGCTCCGTCTGGGTTTCTTGATTGTCATGATCGGGACCGGCCTGATCTTTCTCTGTCTTTATGGCTTGATGGGTCTGCAGAGTGCCGCCCGGGAACAGGAAGAAGAGAAAAGGCGGTCTTGGTAATCGGGGGGTGATCGCGATCTGGCGGGAAATATCCATTACGACGCGTGCGGCGACGGATTTTCTTGAGGTCACCGGCGAGTTGGCGGCCGATCTGCAAAAATCCGGGGTAAAAACAGGGATGGGGACCGTTTTTGTCCCTCATACGACAGCGGGGATCATGCTGAACGAGAACGCCGATCCGGACGTGCTTTACGACTTAAAGCAAGCGTTGGACAAAATTTTTCCCCACTCCTTAAATGTGGCCCACAGTGAAGGTAACTCGGCCGCCCACTTAAAAGCAGCTTTGGTTGGCTCGTCGGTCACTTTGCCGGTCGAAGACGGCCGGTTAAAACTGGGGACGTGGCAAGGTGTTTATTTCTGCGAATTTGATGGTCCCCGCAGACGTAAGCTATGGGTTAGATGGGAAGGGAAATAAAACGGGGTGATTGCGGATGCCCGCTTGGTACCAGCGAAACGTAATCGAGACCGCCGCCGAACTGGAGACCGATTTAACGGCGGGATTAACCCAGAGCGCCGTGGCGGCCCGGCTGGAGAAGAACGGCCCGAACGAACTGCAGAAACAGCCGGGGCCGTCGGTTTGGCAAAAGATCCTCGCACAACTTAAGGACTTCTTAATCCTGCTCTTGCTCGGAGCGGCGGTTATTTCCCTGTTTTTAGGAGAAACCAGTGACGCCGTTGTTATTTTTTTTGGTCGTCATCCTTAATACGGCCCTTGGGGTGGTGCAGGAATTAAAAGCCGAAAAAGCCCTGTCCGCTTTGGAGGAACTCACCGCGCCGCTGGCCAAGGTCCACCGGGACGGGCAAACACGGGAGGTGGCCGCCAAGGAGCTGGTACCCGGGGATCTGATCCTCCTGGAAGCGGGGGACTTTGTCCCTGCCGACGCCCGGTTGGTGACGGCCGAAAGTTTGCAGGTGAACGAAGCGGCACTGACCGGTGAGTCGGTGCCGGTGACCAAGGACGCGGAGTTTACGGCGGCGGAGGACCTCCCGTTGGGGGACCAGAAGAATATGGTCTTTAAAGGGACCATTGTAACCTTTGGCCGCGGGCGGGCGCTGGTGACCGGGACCGGGATGAACACCGAACTGGGACGGATTGCCGGGCTGCTGCAGAGCGGGCCGGAGGAGAAAACGCCGCTCCAGAAGCGTTTGGACAGTTTTGGGAAACAGGTCGGGCTCCTGGCGGTCGGCATCTGCCTCTTCATTTTCCTCGTAGGACTGCTCCGGGGGAACCGTTTCTACGAAATGTTTTTGGTCGCCGTCAGTCTGGCGGTGGCGGCGATTCCTGAAGGTTTACCGGCGATCATTACCATTGTCTTGGCCCTGGGGGTACAGCGGATGGCCGGGCAGAAGGCGATTATCCGGCGGCTGCCGGCGGTGGAGACTTTGGGTTCGGCCACGGTGATCTGCTCCGATAAAACGGGAACCCTCACCCAGAACGCCATGACGGTCCGGCGGATTGTGACCATGACGGCAGACTATGAGGTAACGGGGGAAGGGCTCAAGGCGGAGGGCGAATTCCGGCGGGACGGGACGGCGGTGGCCGTTGAAGAGCAACCCCTGCTGGACTTGATGCTGAAGATCGGGGCCCTCTGTAATGACGCCGAATTTTTGCCGGAGGAGGCCAAAATTGTGGGTGACCCGACCGAAGGTGCGTTGGTGGTGGCGGCCGCCAAGGCGGGCTTGTCCCGGCATAAACTCCAGACGGCTTATCCCCGGCAACGGGAGTATCCCTTTGATTCCGTGCGGAAACGGATGAGCACGGTCCACCAGGGAAATCTCGCCCCGCGTTGGCTGGGGGAAGGCGAAGACCGCCGCTGGCTCCTGGTGAAAGGGGCACCCGATCTGGTTCTGGAGCAATGCCAATGGTGGCTGGGGGAGGACGGGCCGCAGGAATTAACTGCCGAGCGTAAAGCGGAGCTTTTGAAGGTGAACCACCAACTGGCCACCGAAGCGTTGCGGGTTTTGGCTTTTGCGTTCCGTCCGGATCCACCGTCCGGTTCCGTTCCGGTGGAAGAGGCGGAGAAGGATCTGATCTTTGTTGGCTTTATGGGGATGATTGATCCGCCCCGTCCCGAGGCGAAAGAGGCCCTCCGGGTCTGCCAAGAAGCCGGGATCGCGGTCAAGATGATTACCGGGGACCACCGGGATACGGCGGTTGCCATTGCCCAGCAGTTGGGTTTGGCCGGACCGGGAGATCCGGTCCTGGTCGGGGCCGAACTGGAGACGCTGGACGGGGAGGAACTGGCCAAGCAAGTGGCACGGGTCAGTGTCTTTGCCCGGGTTGCTCCGGAGCATAAAGTCCGGATTGTCGACGCCCTAAAACAGAACGGGGCGATTGTGGCCATGACCGGGGATGGGGTTAATGACGCCCCGGCGCTGAAGAAGGCGGACATTGGTGCCGCCATGGGCCAGACCGGAACCGATGTGGCGAAAGAAGCGGCGGACATGGTCTTGGCCGATGATAACTTTGCCACCATCGTCCGGGCGGTGCAAGAAGGCCGGGTCATCTTTGAAAACATAAAAAAGACCGTCTATTTTCTCCTCTCCTGTAATTTGGGGGAGATTATCACCATCTTTACGGCCATTCTGTTGGGGTGGCCGGTTCCCTTGTATCCCATCCAAATCCTCTGGGTCAACCTGGTTACCGATTCGTTACCCGCGTTGGCGCTGGGGGTTGACCCGCCGGAGGGGGACATCATGAAAAAGCCGCCCATCTACCCGGAACAAGGGATTTTTGACCGTAAAAGCCGGCGGCTGCTCATCTTGTTCGGTCTCTTTATCGCCGGGGTGACTCTGACCGCTTTCCGGATCGGGTTAAGGGAGACAGTCCCGAAGGCTGAGACGATGGCCTTTGCCACTTTGGGCCTTTGCCAGCTGGTTCACGCCTATAATTTCCGTTCGCTCACCGCCAGCCTGTGGCGGCGGGGCCCCTTCCAAAACAAACAGCTCCTCTGGGCTTCCGTCGGGTCCACTTTCATGCACTTGATCGTCTTCTTCACCCCCTGGCTGCGGGGGATCTTCCGGACCGAACTTTTACCCTTGAGCGACTGGTTGGTTGTTTTCGGGTTGGCTGTGACCCCGCTTCTTTTGGGCGAGTTTCTGAAGTTGGTGACGAAGGAGCGTTCGAGCACGGTTTAAGTGAGAGGCGAATGGTATCCATGCCTAGTAATTCAAGTCAGCGGAAAATACCATTGGACATCGGCTGACTATATGCGGGCAAAGGCATCGTTCAATGAGCGGCGCGGGAAAGAATTGCGGGTGGTGCTCGATACATTAAGGTTTTGTAAAGAGGGATGACGATGGAAAAAGAAGCCTGGGTTGTCGATGTGAGCGAAAAAGAAGTCCGTTTGCGGTATATCCGCCATTCGGCCTGCCAGCAGTGTGGGGCATGTCTGGTTTTAGGAAACAGCCTTGGTGAACAGGAGCTTGTCCTTCCCAGGGACCAGTTGGCTTTGGCGAAAGGCGACCGGGTCGTGATCGGGTTGAAGGAAAACTCCGTTCTTAAAGCCAGTTTTTTGGTTTATGTCCTGCCGCTCTTCTTTTTTCTCCTGGGGTATTTGGGTGGAGCCCAGCTGGGTGGCCTCCTGATAGGCGAGGCATGGGCGGAAACAGGCGGGCTGCTGGGCGGGGGTTTGGGTCTGGTCCTCACTTATGGCGGGCTCAACCTTTACGACCGGCGACTGCAGAAGGCAGGCCGTTACCAGCCGTATATCGCGCGGGTACTCGAGCGTGCGCACCCGGAGTAAGCCCGGCTCTACATCGAGTAGCTGGCCTGGGAGAGATAGGTGGCCAGCACCTCGGCGAAGAGTTCAAGAGAGTAAGTGACCTCCTCCCAGGTTGATTTATCGTCGCCGAACTCGACGATGATGGACTGGGGATGGAGATGCTGGTTATAGCGGGCTTCGGCGAGAATCACCCCGTGGGCCAAATTGGGATAGAGGAGGTCCATCACCTCCAAGAGGGAATTGGCAAAATGGTGATTCTTTTCCCAGTTGGGATGGGGCAGTCCCAACCGATCGGAACCGACGACGAGGATAATCTTGGCGGCGGTTTTTCCTTTAATAGGGACTTTATGGTTGAGCCCGGGGGTAGCATCCCGGTGGAGATCGAGTACCACTTCCACCTGGGGATGTTCGGCCAGAAGTTTCTGGACGGTTTCGGCCGACCGTTGGTAGGCATCGCGGAAGGGATAATAATCGTGGATGTTATCGCAGTGTAAGGTTTTAATTCCGTATTTATCCTCGAGGAGTTTGGCAAGGAAGGCGCCGGCCTGCACAATGTCCCCGCGGTTGTTGTGGTTGTGGGTCCGGCCACTAACGGGTACATAAGATTCGGATGTATGAGTATGGTAGATGAGAATCCGCGTCGGTTCAACCCGTGGCGGCTGAACGGGCGGCGTGGTTGGTGCCGGACGGGTTGGCGGCAGGGGTGCCGGGCGCTGGGTGTTCGGCTCCGGTACCGGCCGGTGGGTGGCGGCATTACGGAGGGTATAGGTTTTTGCCATTTCTGTCCGGGCGAGCAAAGGAAATTGGGCCTTGAACATCTCCCGCGGGGACGGGTTCCGGATGTTGACCAGAAAGCGCAGGATCAGATCGGCGGTTTTAGTGTCAAGAATAAAATCCGGATCGTCCTCGAAACGGTAACGTTTAAAGCCGGGGATTACCTGCGAAAAAAACTTGCGCCCGACCTGGGAATCCAGATGGTAGAGGCGTTTTAGATAGGTAAGGGGATAAGAAGAACCTTGTTGTCGCTCAAGGTCGACCAGATAAAATCCGATCGCAATGAAAAAGGTGAAGAAAGTCAGACCGATTACTAAGAGGTAACGGAAGTGCTCCGGCGGCAATTGTTTGCGCGGGAGTGTATCCATCGGTTACCGGCCCCCTGTTCTTTAAACGCGGTGTTGTTCTGCGTTGACTTGTGATTTATTGTAGAATTATATGCCCAAGGTTGGTATTTTAAGACAGCGGTTTCAAGGGCTTTATAAGGCTTTACATACAAGAGGAGGAGGAAAGTCCGGCTTAACGTCGAAGGGGAGTATATTAAAAAAAGGGGGGAATCCCGTGCGACAACGCCGCGTACCAGATGTAGTCGTTAACCGTTTACCTCTATATTTACGGGTTTTGTCCGAGATTGATGTGGATCATGCACCGATCATTTCCTCCTACGAATTGGGTGAAAGGACGGGGATTACCCCGGGACAGATCCGGAAAGATCTAAGCATGTTCGGCGTTTTTGGGAAACAGGGCGTGGGTTATGATGTAAGCATTTTACGCGGTGAGCTGCGCCGTATTCTCAAGCTGAATCGCATTGTCAATGTCGGGCTGGTCGGCGTGGGGAATCTGGGACAAGCCTTTCTCCGGTATGGTGCCGACCGCCAAAGGGAGATTCTCAGCCGGGAAGGATTAAGAATGAGAGCCGCCTTTGACCAGGACGAGCGGAAAATCGGGCGGCGGATTGCCGTGGTGGAGGTTTATCCGGTTGCACGGATGCCGGAACTCATCAAGAAACTTGATTTGAAAATTATGATCCTGACTGTTCCCGCCGGGGCGGCCCAGGAAATCCTGGACCGTTGTGTGGCCAGCGGGGTTAAGGCTTTTCTTAATTTTGCCCCGGTTAAACTGACCGTGCCCGCGGGGGTTCGGGTCCACCATGCGGATTTCACTTTGCAGTTGGAATCTTTGGCTTATTATAGTAGAGAATGGGAAGGCAATGAAGAACAGACAAACATCGAGTCGGGAACAGATTAAAACCATTACGAAAATCAGCGCCTACATTGCCCTGGGGGTCACCCTTAACCTCCTGGAGAGTTTTTTGGTGCCCCTCGGTCTTGTGGTCCCGATTCCGGGAGCCCGGATCGGATTGGCGAACGTGGTGACGTTGGTGGTTCTCGTGACGGAAAGCCAACGGATGTTATGGGGGGTGACCGGCGGGCGGATCGTCCTGGCGGCGCTATTGACCGGGACTTTGTTTTCGGTACCTTTTGCTTTAAGTGTCGGGGGGAGTATTGCCGCTCTGTTGGTGATGGGGTTATTCTGGCGGTTTCTGCCGCGGGTCTTCAGTCTAAACGGAATTAGCGTGCTCGGGGCTGTTGCCCACAACTGTGGACAGCTCTTCACTTTGTATCTGCTTGTTCCCGGAACCAGGATCTTTTATTTGCTGCCATGGGCTTTGCTTTTGGCGCTGCCCTCCGGTTGGCTGACCGGCTATTTAGCCCAACGGATCCTCGAACGGCAGCCGTGGGCGGGGGAAGGGGGGGACAACCGTGACCGAAATTGAAGGGATTGTGGAACGGATTACTTTTCATAATGAGAAAAATGGGTATACGGTGGCCCGGTTTAAAACCGCAAAGGAGCAACTGACGATCGTTGGTGTTCTCCCCAATATCAGTACCGGTGAAAGTCTGCGCCTGGGCGGGGAGTGGACGGTCCATCCCACCTACGGACGGCAGTTTAAGGTGGAAACCTTTGAGGTCCTCCCGCCGGTGACGGTGGAAGGGATCGAGCGGTACCTGGGATCGGGTTTGATTAAGGGGATCGGCCCGGTGACCGCCAAGAAAATCGTGGAGACTTTCGGCCTGGAGACGCTGAAAGTAATCGACGAAAAGCCGGAACGCCTTAAGGAAGTGGAAGGAATCGGGCCGCAAAAAGCGGAGAAGATCCGGGCTGCTCTGGCCGAGCAGAAAGAGATCCAGCGAATGATGGTTTTTTTACGGGGGATTGGGATTACGCCCGTTTTGGCGACGAAGATCTACCGCCGTTATGGGGAGCAGGCTGCGGCGGTGATCCGGGAAAATCCTTACCGGTTGGCCGATGAACTTTTTGGGGTTGGCTTTAAAACCGCCGACCACATTGCCGGCCTCCTGGGACGGAAGGACCCGGTCGCTTTGGAACGGGTGCGGGCCGGGGTGCTCTATTTTCTCCGGAAGGAGACCGAAGACGGCCATGTCTATGTGCCGCTCGCCGAGTTTGTGACCTCCGTCAGCAAGGAGCTGGCGGCTCCGGAAGAGGTGGTACAGCGGGCAATCAATGATTTAGTGGAAGAGAAAGCGGTCTTTGTGGAAGCGAACCGGCTTTATTTAGCCTCTTTCTACTGGTGTGAACGGAAGGCGGCCGAAAAACTCCTGTTGCTTTTAAAAGAGCGGCCGGCCGAACGGCCGCTCCTTTTTCCCGCGGAAGAACTCAGCACGCTCACTTTCGAACAGCGGTTAGCCGTGGAGAAAGCCTTGCAGGAAGGCGTTTTAATGATTACCGGCGGACCGGGAACCGGGAAGACGACCACGATCCGCAGTTTGATCCGCTTGTGCCAATTAAGAGGAGAGAAAGCCTTGCTCGCGGCCCCCACCGGACGAGCGGCGAAAAGACTGAAGGAAGCCACCGGGGAAGAGGCCAAGACCATCCACCGGTTGCTGGAGTTTGGCTACACGCCGGGGAGCGGTTTAAGCTATGGGCGGAACGAAGAGCGTCCGCTGGAGGCGGATATCGTTATCATCGACGAGGTCTCCATGGTTGATCTGCCGCTTTTCTACCAATTATTAAAAGCGCTGACCCCCGGGACCCGGCTGGTTTTGGTCGGGGACCAGGACCAATTGCCCTCGGTGGGACCGGGCTCGGTGCTCCGGGATTTAATCGCCTCGGGAGTGATCCCTCTGGTCCGCCTGCAGACCATCTTCCGGCAGGCGAAAGAGAGTAAGATTGTGACCAACGCCCACCGGATCAATGCGGGTAAAATGCCGACTTTTGAAGGGGCATCCGACTTCTTCTTTGTCCATGCGCCCGCCCCGGAGCAGATTGTGGACGAGATTATCCGCTTGGTGACGGTGCGGCTTCCCCGCTATTTAAAGTGCGATCCGATCGAGGATATTCAGGTCCTTTCTCCGATGCGCCGGACCGTAACCGGGGTGGACAACCTCAATACCCTTCTCCAACAAGCTTTAAACCCGGGTGGTGGTGCGACGGCCGAGGTGCGTTTCGGGGAACGCGTCTTTCGCCGCCGGGACAAAGTAATGCAGATCCGGAACAATTACGGGAAGATGGTCTTCAACGGCGATCTGGGGCAGATCGTCCAGATCGATCCGGAAGAGCAGGTCGTGACCGTGGCGTTCGCTGATGAACAGGAAGAACGGCTGGTCAATTACGGTTATGAGGAACTGGACGAGTTGGTTTTGGCTTATGCCATCTCCGTCCATAAGAGCCAGGGTAGTGAGTACCCGGTGGTCATTATGCCGCTCACGACCCAACATTATATTTTACTGCAACGGAATTTATTGTACACCGGGATCACGCGGGCCAAAAAAATGGTGGTTCTGGTTGGGACGAAAAAGGCGTTGGCGATTGCCGTGCAGAATAACAGGATTGAAGACCGTTATTCCTGGTTGGCGCCGACCATTACCGACCTGGCGGCGAAGATCGGGCCGGCGGATAATGCTAAGAATAACATTTAGACTTGCGTTATAAATGCGGCAAATAGCATCATTTCATTCACCAATAGTGGTAAATTGAGCAAGACATTTTCACAACGGCCGGGGAGCAAAAGGCGGAGGGAAGCACGGTCAATGGTGGGCGCGGCGCCCAGGGGGAGGAAGCCTGATGTTACCGGTGACGTACTACCCGATCATCATTGAAAAAAACGGAGGGTGGACGGTTAACCTGACGTCCGATCCTGCTTTGGTCTGGTGGTGGGTGGTGAAAAATGAATACGACCGGGTTTGGTCTTGGGACCGGCCCTTCCCTTTATGGCTCGCCGAGCAGATCCGCGCAAAGCTCGCTCTCTACGCCGAGACTGGGAAGGCCGGTTTTTCTCTGCGCCGCCTGGGGCGGATGCTTGCCAAAACAGCACGTCGTTACGGCTGGAATGGAGAAGGGTCCTGGGTGCCGGTGACGGACGGGGGAAGAGACCGGATCCGCTTTCCGGCCGCCAGCGGGGAGGAGAACATCACGTTGCTCGGGGCGATCCTTCCCAAAGTCCTGTTGGGACGGGCCTTGACCCCGCAAGAGATCCGGTCAGCCTTAGCGCGGAACGGGGTGAGGGTGACCCCTTACCTCTTAACCATCGTCCTCCAGGAGCTGGTCCTGGTTGGGAAGGTGGAACTCACGGCGGCGGTTGGTCTGGACCGGTGGGGCCGTTTCTATTGTCGCCGCTGTGGGGAGTGGGAAAGGATTTTCCCGGAAAAACTGGCCGGATCGGCCCAGCCCACCCGGATCTGTTCCGGTTGCCGGGAGCTTGGTGCCGTGACTGATCAGACTCCTCTTTACCACTGGCGGGACCCACAGCCCAAGTGTGCACCTCCGGCTTCTCCGCCCGTGCTTGTTTTGCCGACTTTAACCCGCTGGCAGGAAAGGGCGGTCACTGAGATCATGGCCTTCTGGCGCCAGCCGGAGAAACGGACTATGCTGGTTTGGGCGGTATGCGGGGCGGGCAAAACGGAAGTGGTCTTCCCGGTGATCCAAGCCGCTTTGGCCGAAGGAAAACGGGTGTTACTTACGGTTCCGCGGCGGGAGATCGTCCAGGAACTGAGCGGACGGATCAAAAAATGCTTTCCCGGTTTGCCGTTCAGCCTGTTGTATGGCGGCCATAAAGAGGAGGTGCCCGATGCTTTACTGGTCGTGGCCACCACCCACCAACTGCTTCGTTTTACCGCCTATTTTGACCTGGTGATCGTCGACGAAGCCGACGCTTTTCCTTTGTATAACAACCCGGTGCTCAATGCCGCTCTGGACCGCGTCGTGCTGCCGACGGGAAAACAGGTTTACCTGACCGCGACCCCCGATCGCTCCTGGCGTCGCCGGGCGGCACAGGGGGCAATTGCTGTGACCAAGCTTCCCCTTCGCCACCACGGCCAGCCCCTTCCCGTTCCCCACCTGGTTCGTACGGCCATACCAAGTAGGGATGACCAGCCTCTTCCGGCGTTGGTCCGCGATTTTATCTTGACCCGGCGGACGCAAGGACGGAAAGGACTGATCTTCCTGCCCACCGTGGAAGCGGTCGAGACTTTCGCAATCCGCCTGAAAAAGGCCTTCCCCCATGAAGCTCCCTACATCAGTCATATTCACGCGCGGGATCCTTTCCGCCGTGCGAAGGTGGAACAGTTTTCCTCCGGGATCCTTTGGCTTTTAGTCACGACCACCCTCCTGGAGCGGGGGTTGAATTTTGACCGGTTGGATCTGATGATTCTCCACGCCGACCAGGAAGCCATTTTTTCGGAAGAGACTTTAATTCAGATCGCCGGCCGGGTAGGGCGCAAGGCTGAGGACCCCGGCGGTGCGGTTTATTTTGTCGCGCCGAAAATCACTCCAACCATGAAAGCAGCCCGCAACGCGATTTTACGGATGAACCGGGAAGGGGCGAAAGCCCGGCCCAATTTAAAAGATTAAAGAAAAAAGGCAATTAACCGATATACAAAATAAGTAGGGGGTTTAATTGCGGACACTCGTTCAATCATTGTTGAAACTGTTCTATCCCCCACTGCCTTCTTGTGTGGCGTGCGGGACAACTTTTACCTCCATTTATCCTCTGGCTTTTTGTCAGGGCTGCCTGGACCGGATTCCTTTTGTCACCAAACCGGTCTGTTCCCGTTGCGGCCGTCCTTTGCGTGGCGGAGATCATGAACCCTGCCATGAGTGTCAAAGTGAGATGTACTATTTCGAACAGGCAATGGCGGTGGCCGTGTACGACGGTTATATGCGGGAATTGCTTCATAGCGCGAAATATGATTTCCGGCCGGATTTGGCCCGGGGACTGGGTACGATTCTGGCGGTTTGGGCTGAGAACGAAATCCGCTTGGAGGGGATTGAGGCGGTGATTCCGGTTCCTCTGCATCCGGAGAAATTGGCCGTCCGTGGCTACAACCAAGCGAAACTGATGGCAGAGCCACTGGCCGCGGTCTTACGCCGTCCGCTGTATACCGGAGTATTGCAGCGGGTGAAACCGACGGTCAGCCAGAGTAAACTGAGCCGCCGGGCGCGGAAAGAGAACACCAGGAACGCTTTTGCCGTTGTGGATTGTCCGGCGGTTGCCGGCAAAGAGGTGCTGTTGGTTGATGATATTCGCACGACCGGGTACACCCTTTCCGCCGCCGCCCGTGCCCTTTTAATTGCTGGTGCGCGCCGGGTGAAAGCATTAACCATGGCGGTGGGGGTTACGACTGAGCGGTGGCAAGGATAGGTGCTCATGCTGGCTGTGGGTCAAGGTTCCCTGGAGATTCTCGGGGGAAAGGTTTTTATCGTAAACGTATAAAGATACAAACATGGATTCCGGTTGTACAAAGACCAAGGGTTAAGGCAAAAAAATTGTCTTTCCAAGGGACGGAACCAAAAGTCAGGAGGGGTCCTTTTTGAGTTTGCAGAACTGCAAGCGCTGCGGGAAACTTTTTAATTCCAAGGGGCATAGTGTTTGCCCGCAATGCGTGGAAAAGGATAATGCCGATTTTGAGCGGATTCGGGAATATATGTTGACGCATCCAAACGTCTCTGCTCTGGAGTTAAGCCGGGAAACGGGAGTAGAACCGTCGGTTATTACCCGTTTTTGGCGGGAAGGCCGTTTCATTACTCGGGAAAAGCAGGAAGGGGACTTTTTATGTGCGGTGTGCGGCGTCTTAGTTCCGGCCGGACAGTCTTGTCCGGAGTGTGCCAGAAGGAATAATTCCTTCCGACTAAAGTCCAACAAAAAATAAACAAAAAATTCCACTAAACATCTCCCGGGGGTCAACCGATATAACCCTTGAGAGATGAACCTATGGAATGGGAAAGGGGTAAAGTTAAATGCTCATCTCAAATCAGCAGGTTAACTCGGTAATCAAAGCCTATGAAGTGACGAGAAACCAAAAAAACCGGACTATTCAACCGACCGAGTCCGTCCGACGGGGTGATTCCTTGTTGTTATCACCGGAAGCAAGAGAGCTCCATTTGATTCAGAAAAATATTGCACAAACACCGGAAGTCCGTTCGGATCTTGTGGCCAAACTTAAAGAATCGATTGACAAAGGGGAGTATCAGGTCAGCAGTGAACAAGTAGCCCACCGGATGTTGGTGCGGAGTTTAGTCGACCGGATCGTGGGGGGATGACGTTGTCTACAGAAGTGCAAAAACGGATGACGGAAGAGCTTAATCTCCTCCAGCAATTAGTGGATTTGGCCGTCGCTAAAAAAGAGGCCCTCTTTGAAAATGATTTGGAAGCTCTAAGGAAGATTGTGGACGACGAGGAGAAAGCCCTGGCCAAGGCCGAGGGTTTACGCCCCCTGAACGTAGGAGAGATTGGTGACAGTACCGAAGGTCAGCGGTTGCGTCAAGAAAAAGCCGCTTTGATTGCCCGGCTAAAGGAGATTAATCTTTTAAACCAACAGTTATTAGAAGACGCTTTAGCGATCGTGGATTACTCTTTAAGGTTGATCCATGGCGCAGAAGAAAGTAATATGTACGGTGCCTCCGGTAAGGTTGAAACCGTTGGTAACCGTTCATTATTAAATTGGAGAGGATAACATGCGTTCCACATTTGGCAGTATCGAAACAACACTGCGGGGATTACGGGCCCAACAGTTGGCCCTGGATACAACGGGGCATAACATCAGTAACGCGAACACACCCGGTTATTCCCGGCAAGTGGTAGATATGACGGCGACTGACCCGTACGCGGTGCCCACCATGAACCGCTATCAGATCGCCGGGCAGATCGGAACCGGTGTTACGGTGACCCAGATTCGCCGGATGCGGGATCAGTTTGTCGACCGGCGGACCCAATATGAGAATTCCGCTTTGGGCTACTGGGATGCCAAACAGCGCAACTTCAGTCATTTAGAGGTGACGTTGGCGGAACCGGCGGATCTCGAAACCGGATCCAGTATCGGCTACCATCTCAATGAGTTCTGGTCGGCTTTGCAACAACTGGGGAACGCCAACCGTGCTGATAATATTGCCGTCCGTTCGGTGGTCCGGGAGAAAGCGAACAACCTTTGCGACTCGATCCGCAATACCTACCGGCAACTGGTTTCCTTGCAGAAGGACATCAGTGCGGAGATTGCGGTGAAGATCGGACGGATCAACTCGCTGGCCGAACAGATCGCCGGACTGAATGCGGAGATTGCAAAGATTACGGCGGTGGGGGACAACCCCAATGATCTTCTGGACCAGCGGGAAGTCTTAGTGGGCGAACTATCCACCTTGACCGCCATTTCAATCCAGAGTGACGAACTCAACCGTTACAATATCAGCATCTCCGGGATGCTTTTAGTTGCCGGCGACACCTCCTACCACCTGGACGTTGAGCCTGATGGTAGCGTGGTTTGGGCCCACAATGGAATGGACGTGCATTTTACCAGTGGTGAGCTCAAAGGTTTATTAGAGATGCGCGATGTGGAAGTCCAGCATTATATAGATTCGCTGAATGAATTTGCTACGACTTTGATTACAGAATTTAACACTATACATGGAGAAGGATACGATTTGGATGGTAACAACGGAATTAATTTCTTCGCCGGAACCAGTGCGGAGGATATTACCCTTGACAGTGCGATCTTGGCCGATGATGGTCTGCGGAGGATTGCGGCGGCCTATATTCCCGCTCCCGGCAGCTGGAACGGTGAAGTCGGTAACGGGGAAAATGCTTTGCGCCTTGCTCATTTGATTAAAGAAGAACCTTTGCTGCACGGGACCACCTTGTCTGATTTCTACGACAGTTTAATTGCCCAATTAGGGGTGGATGCCGAGAAAGCGAAGGTGACCCATGCCAACCAGATGACTTTGGTTGGTCACCTCAAAAACATGCAGGAATCGGTGGCCGGCGTCTCCCTTGATGAGGAAATGGCCAATTTAATTAAGTTTCAGAATGCATATAATGCCGCCGCCCGGATGATGACCGCCATCGACGAGGTTTTAGATCGACTGATCAACGGCACCGGTATTGTTGGCCGGTAGGGATAGTTTACAGCCAAGGAGGGATTTATCATGCGTGTCACGGACAGCATGATCCATATGGGCGTCCAGGATAATATTCAGAAAGCCATGGAACGCTTGAACAAAAACTATACCAGGCTGACCACGGGGAAGATGATCAACCGGCCTTCCGATGATCCGGTCGGACTGATTTTAGGAATGCGCTTAAAGAAAGGGATTAATGAGAACTCACAATACAAAGAGAACGCCAACGCCGCTTTGGCTTTGCTCAACGGGTCGGACTATGCTTTGGATGAGATGACCAAAGCTTTACACCGTTTATCGGAACTGGCGGTGCAAGCGGCGAATGGTGTCCTTGACCAAATCTCCTTGGATGCGATCGCCGATGAAGTAGAAGAACTGCGCAATCATTTATACCAGATTGCCAACACCAAACAGGAGAATACCTATATCTTTGGCGGGGAAAGAACCAATGCTCCCCCGTATGAATTGGACCCGCTGGCAACCCCGGACATTACTTGGCAGGGGTCTTCATCTCCGCTCAAAGCAGAAGTGGGAACGGGGATTGTCATGGATGTAACCGTCACTGGCGACCAGGTTTTTGGGGATTTCTTTGACCGGTTATCGGATTTTATCCACAATTTACGGAGTGGGGACCACAAGGCAATCTCCGAGAGTGACCTCGCCAACATTCATGCCCGCCTGGATCAGGTCTTGCAGATCCGGGGCGAGATTGGCGCCAAGGTGAACCGGCTGGAGAAGAATCTGGAGCGGATGGAGCTTATGGATGTTAATTTCCGGGAGCTCCTAAGTAAGATCGAAGATACGGATTATGCCGAAGTCACGATGAACCTGATGATGCAGGAAAGCGTTTATCAAGCGGCGCTGGCCACCAGCGCGCGGATTATGCGCAGTACCCTCGTCAATTACATATAAGTGCAGAGCGCCCATTGAAGTGGTGAGGTGGAAAAATGAAGGTTAAGACCAAGTTTTACGGCGAAGTTGAAGTTGCGGCGGAGGAGATTATTCATTTCCCCGACGGTTTGCCCGGTTTTGAAACGGAAAAAGAGTTTGTCTATCTCCGCGAGGAGGATGCGGTCTTTGGTTGTCTCCAATCCTGTCACCATCCGGAGACGGCCTTTATTGTACTTTCGCCGTTTAAGGTCTGTCCCGATTATGATTTTGAATTAGACGAAGAGAAACGGGAAGCGTTGGCCATCAAGAAGCTGGAAGAAGTACTGGTGCTGGCCATTGTCACCATCCCGCCGGGAAAACCGGAGGAGGCAACGGTAAATCTTTACGCGCCGATTGTCATCAATACTACTGTTAAAAAGGGGATGCAGGTCATCCTCAGCGAGAGTGGTTACCCCTTGCGGTTTAATTTATGGAAGAAAGAGAGCGCCACTTCCGTGGCCGCGGCCAAATAAGTGCGAAGTTGCAGGATCTTCCTTGGGTTTGGTGAACAGACAGATTGGAAGTATGATTTAAAGAAATCGGGGCAGTTTATCTAAGGTAAGTTAATGCTTAAGGTAACTCCTCGCCGAAAGGTTTCGGAAAACGGGAGGTTAAGTCAAGGAGGATTTAAATGCTGGTACTGACCAGGAAAATAAACGAGAGCATTATCATTGGCGACGATGTTAAGGTAACTGTGGTTGAGATCAAGGGGGAACAAGTGAAACTGGGGATCAGCGCTCCCAAACGGATCTCGGTCCACCGCGAAGAGGTGTACCTTGAAATCCAAAAGGAGAACCAAAAAGCCGCGGAGACTATGGTTGGCATCGAAGAATTGAACGCGATGTGGAGCAAGAAAACAAAGTAAAGACCAGGGTCTTTACTTTTTTTATCTAGTGGTGTTTTCTTTAAAAATAATAATTCCCAAGCTGCCCTTAACTTTTTTCCGGTTATTACCGATGAATTATATAGCTTATATAGCTTGGGAATAAAGAGCTTGGGGGAATCAACGTGCGCGTTAAAATTTTAGAACACGAGTTAGAACTGGCCAACCAACTCTCCGCCATTGAACAATTGTTTATGGCGATTGAAGAAAAATTAAAAGATACCGGTTATGCTTTTACCTCCTTAACCGTTGATGGAGAGAAAATCGAGACCGATTACGTTCTTTATCTTAGTCAGCGAATTGGGGAAATCAAGGAAATAGAGGTTGGGGTGGAAAGTTTCCGTACTATCCTGGCGGAGATAATGGCCAGTGCCGAAGATTATCTGGGAAGGGCCCGACCGGAGGTGGAAAAGCTGAGCGCCGAGTTTTACCAGGGGCCAACGGAGGAATCCTGGCATAAATTCACCCAATTGTTAGAAGGGCTCCAATGGCTTTTGGAGGTAGTGACCACCCTGGAAAGCTACCACCCGGAAAAACAGAATACTCCGGGTTGGAGCGGGGAATTTGATGAAAAAATTAAACAGCTACAAGAAGCGCTGCAAAACTCCGACCACGTGTTGTTGGGCGATCTTTTGCAATACGAAATATCACCGCTCTTTTCCGCAATAGATAAAGAGATTAAAGAATTAATGAAAACCGAGGGTTATGCCAATGATCCTAATTGACAACCTTAATTTTTTGACCGAACGGTTTCCCCAGCTTTGGCAGGCGATTAAACCCCTGGAGGGAAAGGTTTTTCCTGCGCTTGAAGTTACGACGGCGCGGAACGGGATGCCCACTTTAAAGGTGGAAAAGGACGGGAAAAGCCTTTATCTGCACAGTAGTTACAACCCGGAAGCGGAGGCCGAACGTTTTGTCGACCAATTTACCGGGGTCGAGAAATACCGCCATGTCTTCTTTTTTGGGGTAGGCTTGGGCTACCATGTAGAAGCTTTTATGCGCAAATACCCTAATTTGGGTTTTACCATTTACGAACCGGTGCCGGAGATCCTCGTTACTTATCTGGCGAGCCGGCCGCTGGCCAACTTGCCGTTAAAACAGCTGAAAAACTTTTATGTGGAAATGGAACCGTCCAATCGCCCAATCTTGTTGCAAAACTTTACTGACTTTAGCGACGGTAACGTCTTATTTGTAGCCCTGCCCAGTTACGAACAGGCTTTTCCGGAGCTGACCAAAGAATTTCTGGCCAGTTTCCAAAGGACGCTGGCGGCAAAGCGTTTCAATCTCAATGCTAACGCTACCTATCAGCGCAAATGGACGATAAACAGCATCCGCAACTTCAAGCATCTCTTAACTACCCCTAATATACTCCGGGAGAAGGACCGTTTTCAGGGGATCCCGGCGTTGATTGTTGCCGCCGGTCCCTCCCTGCTGGACGAGATTGAAAACCTGCGCCTAATCAAAGAAAAAGGACTAGCTTATATCTTCTCGGCCGGGTCTGGGTTGGTGCCGCTTCTCAATAACGGGATTTACCCCGATGCGGCCACTTCCTATGATCCCAACAGGTTTGACGGGGTTTACCAGCAGGTTTATGAAAAGCAAATTACCGAGATCCCATTAATCTTTGGCAGTACAGTCGGGATCTCTATCGATAAATACCCCGGGCCGAAGGCCCATATGATCAACAGCCTGGACACCGTTGCTCCGTATTACCTGCGGTTAAAAGACGGAGCTGAACTCCAGACTTTCCACGATAGCAGCACCGTGTCGGTGGTCCTGGTCCAACTCTTAAAGCACCTTGGGTTTGACCCGGTGATCTTTGTCGGCCAAAACCTGGCATTCCGCGGGGAATACCGCTATGCGGGAGGGATCCCTTATTATAAGCCTGAGGTGACGGAAAAGTGGCGAAAAAAAGCGATCCTGACCGAAGCGGTGGATGGCGGACAGGTTTATACACTCGAGGATTACAACCAGATGCGTTCCGAACTGGAACGGGTAATCACCCACCATCCAGAGGCGGAGTTTATCAACACCACCAAGGGCGGGGCGAAGATCGCAGGAACAACCTTTATCCCTCTGGAGCAGGTGATCGCGGAACGGTTGACCCGGCGCGTGGTCGAGCCCGGTTGGTTCCCGGCGGCAACATGCGAATATGACGGGGAGTATCTCCAGCAACAGCATAAAAAGATGGAAGCGGAGTATCGTTCTCTACCGGAGACGATTTCCAGGTTAACTAAAGCCTTCTCCGCCTTGGAAAGGTTGGGGCCGGGGGGGGAACAGTGCTCAACTCCACAAACAGATTGACCGCTTCAACCGGGAACTGAGGAAACTGAACCGGAACCAGTTTTACAAGGTCTTTATTCAGCCCAGCAGACGGGTGGAGTTGGAACTGATCGTGAAAGAGATCGATGAAATACGCTTTGAAACCGATCCGGTCCACAAGAGTGAAAAGATCACAAAGATCTTTAAGCGTCTCGTCACCAACTTGCAAAGTGACTTCCAAACGATGGCTAAAGAATACGAGACAATGAAGCAGTTTGTTACCGCATACGGTAAAGTTGAGTAGTTGGGGTGGGGTCAATTGTTTGATGGAAAAACCGTATTAATCACTGGGGGAACAGGTAGTTTTGGACGTTGCTGTGTCCGGACTTTACTGGAGAGGTATAAGTTAAAAAGATTGATCGTTTTTTCCCGTGACGAACTGAAACAATACGAAATGCAACAAGTCTTCAAAGCACCGCAGATGCGTTATTTTCTCGGCGATATCCGGGACGCGGACCGTTTAAGCCAGGCAATGCGCGGGGTGGATTATGTGATTCACGCCGCGGCGTTAAAACAGGTGCCGGCGGCGGAGTATAACCCGATGGAGTTTATTAAAACCAACATTAACGGTGCGGAAAATGTGGTGAAAGCCGCGATCGAAAACGGTGTAAAGAAGGTAATCGCCCTCTCCACCGACAAAGCGGTGAACCCGATCAACCTCTATGGGGCCACCAAGATGGTTATGGAGAAGCTTATTGTAGCGGCCAATAACATCGCCGGCGGACTCCAGTCCCGTTTTGCCGTAGTCCGTTACGGAAATGTGATCGGTTCCCGCGGTTCGGTGGTGCCCCTCTTTAAGAAACTGGTGGCCGAAGGAACAAAGGAATTACCGGTGACCGACCCGCGAATGACCCGGTTTTGGATTTCAGTTCAGGAAGGCGTGGATTTTGTCCTAAAAAATTTCGCCAGGATGCAGGGCGGAGAGGTTTTTGTGCCGAAAATTCCTTCGATGCGCATCACCGATTTAGTGAAATCCTTTGGTGAAGATCTGAAGATGAAGATCATTGGGATCCGGCCCGGGGAAAAACTGCATGAACTGATGATCCCGGCCGAAGCATCCCATTTAACCCTCGAGTTTACCGATTTTTACCTAATCCAACCACCGATCCACACTTTCGGCAAACCTGACTACCAACATCTACCAACGGGAGAGGTTGGACGCCAGGTTGTCGAAGGATTTGAGTACCGTTCCGACACCAATCCGGTCTTTTTGACGGTGGAAGAGCTAAGAAGGCTGGGTGCAGAATGAAGCAGATTCCATACGCCCGTCAGGATATTAACCAGGAAGATATCCAAGCGGTACTGAAAGTTCTCCAGTCCGACTGGTTGACCCAGGGCCCGGCGATCCAGCGGTTTGAAGAAGCGGTAGCGGCATACTGCGGAGCGCGTTACGCCGTTGCTGTGAGCAATGCCACCGCCGCCCTGCATCTGGCCTGCCTGGCGGCGGGCTTGGGGCCCGGTGATCTGCTCTGGACATCGCCCAATACCTTTGTCGCCTCGGCCAACTGCGGTCTTTACTGTGGGGCCGAAGTTAACTTTGTCGATATTGATCCGCAGACTTATAACATGAGTGTCGACGCTCTTGAAGAAAGACTTGTTCAAGCGGCCAAAAGCGGTCGGCTGCCCAAGGTTGTTATCCCTGTGCACTTTGCCGGGCAATCCTGCCGGATGGCGGAGATCCGGAAGCTGGCGGACCAGTATAACTTCACGGTGATTGAGGATGCCGCCCACGCCATTGGTGGCAGTTACCAGGGGAAAAAGGTCGGTGCCTGTCAGTTTTCCGACATGGTAGTCTTCAGTTTCCATCCGGTCAAGATCATCACCACCGGCGAAGGGGGGATGGTCCTAACCAACCGGGAGGAGCTCTACGAAAAGTTACTGCGCCTCCGGACCCATGGGATCACCCGCGACGAACGATTTATGGTAAGAACCAAGGAAGGACCTTGGTATTACCAGCAGATTGACTTAGGGTATAACTACCGGATGACCGATATCCAGGCGGCTTTGGGTTACAGTCAGTTGCAAAGGATTGATGAGTTTGTCCACCATCGCCGTTATTTGGCAAACCGTTACGATCAAATGCTCAAAGACCTGCCGGTGACCTTGCCGTGGCAGGATCCCGAGACCTATTCGGCTTATCACCTTTATGTGATCTGTTTACATCTTAATCAATTGCAAAAATCCCGGAAGCAGATCTTTGAAGAGCTAAGGGCAGCCGGGATCAATGTCAATGTGCATTATATTCCCGTGCACACCCAGCCCTACTATGAGCGGTTAGGCTTTAAAGCCGGCGATTTCCCTAAAGCTGAAGAGTATTACCGCGAGGCGCTTACGCTTCCGCTCTATTATGGACTGAGTGAAGAGGATCAGGATTATGTAATAGAGAGATTAGAGGAGATAATAAGATAAACGTGGATAGAGGAGGACAATGATGTCAACCGCAATAATTGTCCAAGCCAGGATGGGTTCCACCCGGCTGCCGGGGAAGATCATGAAAAAGGTCCTGGGTAAACCCTTACTCGAATATCAGTTGGAAAGGTTATTACGGGTAAAACAGGCGGATCAGGTGATCATTGCCACGACGGATAACGGCGAGGAACAACCGATTGTTGACCTGTGTCAAAGATTGGGTGTTCCCTACTTTCGTGGTCCGGAGCATGATGTCCTGGCCCGTTACTACAGTGCCGCAAGCCAATTTGGCGCCGATGTGGTCGTTCGGATTACTTCCGACTGCCCTTTGATCGATCCGGCGGTGGTTGATAAGGTGATTGGCTTTTATCTGGCGCATCAAGCGGAATACGATTACGTTTCAAACACCTTTTCCAATCGGACTTACCCCCGGGGGATGGATACGGAGGTCTTTTCCTATCAGGCGCTTAAGGAGGCATACGAAGAGGCGACAGACGAAGCGGAGCGTGAGCATGTTACCATCTTTATCAAGAGACATCCGGAACGTTATAGAATAAAGACTTTGCCTTATGAGAAAGATTACAGCCATTACCGGTGGACGGTTGATACACCGGAGGATTTTGCGCTGATCGAAAAGATCATTACCGCGCTCTATCCGGTTAATCCCCATTTTACCCTGGAGGATTGTTTGAAACTAATAGAAGAAAATCCTGAGTGGACAAAGATCAACGCGCACATAAAACAGAAACCGGTGAAGTAAAATGAAGGTGTTTATTCGGACTGATGCCTCCGCCCAGATTGGCACGGGACATGTCATGCGTTGTCTCACATTAGCCGGCGACCTTAGACAATTCGGGCTGGAGGTTTCTTTTATATCCCGGGTGTTGCCCGGAGATTTATGTGATTATGTGGAAAGCAAAGGGTTTACAGTCTATCGTTTGAACGATGAAATAAATTTAACGGGAGACTACTGGGCATGGCTGGGTGAAAACTGGCGGGCAGATGCAACGAAAACCCGGGAAATAATCCTTAACCAAGCTGGAGTGCAATCCGATATAGGTAATGATGGTGTTTCGAGGCAAGCTTCTTGCCTTGATGAGGGTCTAATCAACCAAAGTTCAAAAATTGCGGCGCAGGTGTTTTCTGATCCGGGTTTAAAACCGGGTCCAAACATAAATTTAGTTGTTGACAGCTATGCCATAGATTACAAATGGGAGCAGTTCCTTCGACCCTATGTTAACAGGATTATGGTCATTGATGATCTGGCCAACCGCCCCCATGATTGTGATCTGCTCTTGGATCAAAACTACTTCCGGGGGATGGTACACCGGTACAACGGCTTGGTTCCCTCGACCTGCCGGAAACTGTTCGGGCCCGAGTACGCTCTTCTTCGCCCCGAGTTCCACCAGGCGAAAAAAACTTTACGTAAACGGGACGGGAAGATCCGGCGGATTCTGATCTTTTTTGGGGGGAGCGACCCGACCAATGAGACGAAAAAGGCCCTGGAAGCAATCAAACTGTTGAACCGCCCCGAGATTGCCGTGGATGTGGTGGTTGGGGCAACTAATCCACATAAAGAAGAAATTAAGAAAATCTGTAGCGAGATGCCCAAAACTAACTACCACTGTCAGGTAGAGAATATGGCGGAGTTGATGGCGGCGGCGGATCTGGCGATCGGTGCCGGGGGTACCACCACCTGGGAGCGGCTTTACCTGGAATTGCCGACGATTGTTATTGCTGTAGCGGAGAATCAGGTGGAGACGTTAGAGACACTGGGAGAAGCGGGAATGGTGTGGTATTTGGGGAAAAATAATGAAATCCCTTTAAAAAGCTTAGCTAATAGGTTAAAAACCTTGTTCTCTGACTTAATGCAAAAGGGGTGAAGATAGTGAAAACCGTTATTACTTATGGGACTTATGACTTGTTGCATGTCGGGCATATAAACTTATTGCGAAGGGCAAAGAAATTAGGTGATTATTTAATAGTCGGTTTATCTACTGATGAATTTAACGCAATAAAAAGAAAAAAAGCTTACCATAGTTACGAGGAAAGAAAGGCAATTTTAGAAGCGATTAAATATGTCGATTTAATAATTCCGGAAAAAAATTGGGAGCAAAAGAGAGAGGATATTATTAAATACAAAGTGGATATTTTTGTCATGGGTTCGGACTGGGAAGGGAAATTTGATGATTTATCGGATTTATGCGAGGTAATATATTTACCCAGGACCGAAGGGATTTCAACAACGAAAATCAAGAAGGATCTGCAAGCTGCCAAGGCGGTAATTTAGTATCTATTGTACGCAAGGAAGGGATAGTGATGCAAGACAGTAAAATAAAGGTGTTAATTTTTGGGACAGGGGAAGGTTCAAAAAAAGCCTTAGAGATAATAGATTTGGAAAAAGTACAAATTCTTGCTTATTTGGATAATAACCGAGCCAAGCAAGGAACGGTCCATAATGGAGTTAAAGTTGAAAATCCTATAGCTGTTGATAAGTATGATTATGATTATATTGTAATTGCCAGTATATATAATCAGGAAATAACAGATCAACTTTTAAAAATGAATGTACAAAGAAGTAAAATTATCCAACTATTTCAGCCAAAGCCAAAAGGGGTAAAAGTTCTGGTAAAAGAAATTTATGAGGATAATATGAAATATATAAATATCCTGAAGGATGAATATTTGTCTGTTTATTTTAAGAATTATGCTATATGCAATATGATTCCTTTCGATATGGAAAGAAATAAGAAACTATATAATTATCCAGATTATTTAATTAAAGGGATAGATTATGTTCGTGTATCGACAGTAGAATTGATTGCAAGGGAAGTGAGGGAAAGAAAGATTGAAGGGGCAATTGCCGAACTAGGGGTCTATAAAGGAGATTTTTCCAAACTTATAAATGATTTATTTCCAGATAGAATATTTTATATATTTGATACTTTCGAAGGTTTTTCTCAAAAAGATGTTGAGATCGAAAAATCCAGAAATTTTTCACAAGCTAAAGCCGGACATTTAGGAGATACAAGCGTTGAAATAGTTGTGGACAAGCTGTCGCATAAAAAGAATGTAGTTATTAAAAAAGGGTATTTTCCCCAAAGCGCGACTGATCTAGCTGATGAATTATTCTCCTTTGTTAGTATAGATGTGGATTTGTACAAACCTACTTATGAGGGGTTGCATTTTTTTTATCCAAGACTTTCCAAAGGGGGTTATCTTTTAATCCATGACTATAATAATGCCTATTATTCCGGTGTGAAGGAAGCAGTTAAACAATTTTGGCGGGAAACGGGTATTAACTATATTCCGCTAAGTGATTATTTGGGTAGTGCCGTTTTTATTAAGTGAATAAATGATAATACGTCTAGTAATAAGGGAGTTTGATAAATGGAACTGAGTATTTCGCCGGAATTTGTTAAAAAATTTAGTATAGATAATATTACGTTTAAAGGCAACGTACTGGAATTTGATATTAATAATGAGTACCCTCGCGAGAATATTAACTGTTTTGTTAAGAGGAATATAATTAATTATTTTACATGCGAGAATTTATTTTTCCGCTTTATATTTAATGGTAAAATTATTGAGTTTGAGCCGGAGAAACAACCTTCCTATTATTTTATTCTTAATGGGCTTTTGCTCGAAAGTATTATTAACTATCAAAATACGGAATTCATTAAAAATATATATCAACTTCAAGATTTGTATAACGCTAAAATTAATAGATTGTTTCATTTATGGAATAGTATTGACCGAAAAACACAAAAAAAGATAAAAGAGTTCTTTCGCGATAACATTATTATCTTTACGATTTATATTAATGAATTTGATAAAATATACCGTTATAAAACAAATGTACAAATAGGCGAAAAAGTATTTGGTTTCCTAAGCGGGAATAAAACAAATATAAAATATTTGAATGAAAATACCAAAGTAGCCCTTTATGGCGTAGGGAAAATTGGAAAAATGTTCAGTCTTATTCTTGAGAAAAAAAACATCGAAGTATCTGTTTATATTGATGAGTACGATACGAACGAATCTTATAGGGGGATACCGATCATTAAGTGCAGTGATTTAATTGGCAGAAATGATTTGGACCTGATTGTAGTTACTCCTGTTTATGATTTTGAACAGATTTATGAAGAGTTGAGAACTTATACTGATAAACTTATACTATCCCTGGATGAAATCATAGAGTGAAGAGGGTAGAGAAAGTGATGAACAAACTCATATCTGTAATTATTCCAATGTATAATACGGAAAAATATATATCTGATTGTTTGAACTCACTCTTAAAACAAACATATACTAATTTTGAAGCAATAGTTATTAATGATGGGTCTACAGATAGATGTGGAGAGATCGTAAAAGAGTATATGAAAAAAGACAGCCGGTTTAAACTAATTGAGCAGAAAAACCAAGGAGCATCTGCGGCTAGAAATTTAGGGATTGAAATAGCGCGCGGAGATTACTTGTATTTTTTGGATAGTGATGACTTTATACATGAAAAAACCTTCCAAATCTGCATGTCTTGTTTCGAAGCTCAAAAAGTGGATATGGTTACTTTTGATGCTCAATGTGTATTCGAAGATGATTATTTAAAAAATAACCCTCCTGAGAAAATTATAAGAATGTCAAAGTTTTATGATCGAAGTGATGTCTCTAATGGTAATGGTCTTATGGAACTAAGCACATTTCTTAAGTTATGTTTGTTCAATAATAAATTCAGAGGGAATTTATGGATTAATATGATTGATATGGATGTAATAAAAAAGAATCGAATTAGATTTGATAATAAAATTACTTACTATGAGGATTGTATTTTTTTGTATTTCTTATCTAAAAATATTAAAAAAATTAAATATCTTCCTGAAAAACTATATTATCGGAGATTGACCGGAAGTTCATTGATGACGGAAAATAATACTTCGAAAAAAATAGCAGAAAATCTATTTTATTGTATAAATTTGTTGGAAGATGAGTATCAAGAAATAAATCATGAGCAAAAAATGGTAAACAAAATATTCAAGCAAATGCTTTGCGCAGCAGCTAAATTGTATAGGGATAAGAGTTTTTATGAGGCAAATGGTATAGTTGAAATCGAAAACGAACGATGGAAATTATTCTATCATTGTTTAGATAAGTACAGACAACTTATCGAAGAATATGAAAAGGAATATAATAAAGCCATAAGCGACATCGATGCTATTTTGAATCAAAACTAATGGTGGTGATAGAAATATGTTGAATATTATTATTTTCGGTACAGGAAGCAGCGCCCAGAAATTTGTAGAGATGCTTGATTCAACTAAAGTAACTATTTTATGCTTTGTTGATAATGATATCTCAAAACAATATAAAAAATTTAAAGATAGATATATTAATCCCCCCCAAAAGATACAGGATTTTCGTTATGATTACATTGTAATAGCCAGTCAATATTCCAACGAAATAATGGAACAGTTATTAGATATGGGAATAAAATACAATAGAATAATTCCTTTTGATTATGGACTCCATAATAAAAACAATATGGAATATTATAAGAAAGTTCATAGCTTAATGCTCAAGGATAAGCAACAGCATAATCACAAATTGAAAATTGCTCTTATTAATTATAATTATTCTAATTATAATGGTTTTGCCTTGTATAAATATATGCCTGATTTTATTAAGGGGAAATATGATGTGGAATTAGTTACCAGTAATGATAAAGAATATTTAAGTAAATTTGATGTAATTTGTTCTTCACATTATGATGGAATATATAATGGAGTACATTTAAATTTTGAAATGTGGCATGGATTTCCAATTAAAATATTGGGTGCTCTGCAAAAAACAGTAACTGAAAAATCCATTCAATATTATAGAAACCGCTCCCAACACACGGAACTAGTTTTTTCATATTCTCAGTTATACACTACTTTTTTTAATGCATGTTTCCCCAGTTGTGCCGATAAATATAGAATTACAGGAATGCCACGTAACGACTTATTATTTGAGGAAGGAAGTTTGGACAAACTAGAGAGTTTATGCAAAAGAAGTTTATCAGGTTACAACATAGTGTTTTATCTTCCTACTTGGCGAAAGGGAAAAAATCAGGTCATTGAAACCAGTTGCGAATGGACTAAATTATTTGGATTTAAAGATGAAGATACGGATAGAATTAAGGAGATTCTTGAAAAGAATAAATTATTCTTAGTGGTTAAACTGCATCCCTTTGAGTTTTACCAGTTCAAAAATTTAGATATATTCCAGCATGAACAGGTGTTTTTATTGTCTGAGGATATTCTTATGGAATATAAAATACATCTGTATGAGCTTATGGGATGTTGTAAAGTGTTGATAACCGATTATTCATCAATTTTCTTTGATACGCTTTTAATTGATACACCCTTAATCTTCGCGCCGACTGATTTGGATGAATATAGTGAAAATAGGGGGTTTTTATTGGAACCTTACGATTATTTAACACCGGGACCTACTGTTTTTACATTGGAAGAACTAGAAAAGGAGCTTAAAAAATACCTTAATCAGGAGGATGAATGGAAAGACAAAAGAGAGCAGGTTAAAAAATTGATATTCAAATATTATGATAATAAATCCAGCTTAAGGGTATGGACTGAAATTGATAAATATTTATCAAGCTATGAAATGAAATGGACAAATTAGGTTTGTTAATAAAAGAGGTTTGCGTATTTGGCTAAAATTTAAAAAATAAAAAGCAGGAGGACGGTTGTTTTATATATTCTATAGTCTTGAGGGAGAGAAAAATGTCTAGATTACCTGAAGTCTCCGTACTGATGTCCGTCTATAATGGGGAAGAGTATATCCGAGAGTCGATTGATAGTATATTAAAGCAAACATACTCTGATTTTGAGCTTATAATTGTTAATGATGGGTCGACAGATCAGACGAGAGAAATAATTGAGGGTTATCAGGATAAACGAATAAAATTGTTTAACTTCCAAGAAAACAAAGGGGTCGGAGCAGCATTAAAATTTGGGTTAACTCAGGTTAACGGGAAATATATTGCGAAAGCTGATTCTGACGATATTAATCATCCGGAGAGATTATACAAACAAAAGATATATTTAGATAATCATTCTGATATCGCGCTAGTAAAGACCTTGTTGGAATATTTCCCGCATAATGAGGCTGTTGCTAACAGTCAAAGATTTAACTATATCAAAAATATACTTGAGAAACAAAAGAATGATATTGTTACTCCCGAAGATATAGAAGAAAAGCTATATTGGTATTGTTGTATACCGCATACAACGATTATGGCACGAACAGAAGTAATAAAAGCTATTGGTTACGAAGAAATGAGGATTTGCGAGGATTATAAATTGTTCTATCAGATGAATAAGAAAGGCTTTAAAATGGCCACTATTCCTGAAGTACTTGTCCGAATGCGGGTTTCGGAGATTTCTGTAACTGCTGGCGCAGAAAATCAGGAATTTGTCAGTATAATGCATGATATTAAAAAGGAAGAGATAAATAGCTTGTTTACCAATCAATCGAAAGTTTACATTTGGGGTTCTGGGAGTATGGGACAGAATTTATTCAAGGTACTAAACAAATATAATCTCGAGATTGTTGGATTTGTGGACAGTGATAAAAAGAAATGGGGACAAACAATTGAGGGGAGAACTATTTTTCCTCCGAATGTACTTGAAAGTAATGGCACAAATAATAAAATTTTGTTGGCTTCACAACCAGGTAAATTTGCCATTGTCGATTGTTTAAAAAAGATGGGCTATAAACATTTACAGGATTATGTGGTTTTGTTTTAGTAATATAGAGTGACAGTGAGAAGGGATAAGTAATGGGAGAAAAAGCCATTCTCTTTGGGGCCTCGACTCTAGGGAAGGTTGCCTTGGAATATATACAGGAAACCGATGAGGGCTATGAGGTTGTTGCTTTTTGTGATAATGACAGCCGCAAATGGGGGACGAAATTTTTCGGCGTACCAGTAATTGCCCCAGAACAACTGGTAAGTTATAATTGCCAAATTATTATTACCAGCCAATACGATACTGAAATCGTTAAGCAGTTATTTGGTTTAGGGATTTACAGGTTTTCAGTATTTTTTCCTAGTCGGGGACAAAAAATAAAGGGAAAAGATGGCTATCAGATCAGGAAATATGATTATCATGGAGTCGATTTAAAAAGGGTTAATAATAAAATTGTCCTTCGTACTGTATCAAATTCTGGGTCCAATACTTTGGCTCTGTATAAGTTAATGCCTGCAGAGATATTTAAAAAATATCAAGTGGAATTGATTTCAGACCAAGAACGTGATGATAAATATTACTACAATCTGATAACCAGTAAAGCAGTTGTTTTTACTTATCCTTCAGCCATTGACCCGTCACAGATTAATATACAGTTATGGCACGGTTTTCCGCTGAAGGGAATGTCATATATGAGCAAAAGTGAAGGCCCCGGTGTTGAACAGAATCATCTTAACTGGAGTAAATTAGATGTTATTGCTTCTTATTCTCAATTCTACACTACATTGATGAATGCTTGCTACGGGGTCAGTTGGAGGAAGTATGTGGTGACCGGGATGCCAAGAAATGATTTTTTGTTCAAGGCTGACGGACGGAAAATACTGGCATCGATCCTCAAACAAGATTTTCGTGGAAAGAAAATCCTGTTTTATATGCCGACATTTAGGAGGACGATATATGGCGATGCGAACGGGAGTAGAGATATAAATTATCTTTTTGGGCTTGAAAATTTTGATGATTTAAGCTTTGATCATTTCCTTGATAAGCATGGTATCCATATGATCGTTAAGCTGCACCCTTTAGAAGAGAGTTTGGTTGTTAATGATATTTTAGAGAAAAAGCTACAGAATATTACAGTATTGACTGAGCAAAAATTAAAAGAAAAAAACATAGAATTGTATGAGACCATAAATGCAGCAGATCTGCTGATTACAGATTATTCTTCGGTTTATTTTGATTACCTTCTTTTAGACCGGCCGATAATTTACGTACCTGTTGATTTGGAAGAGTACATTAAAACAAGGGGGTTGTTACTGGAGCCTTATGATGCTTGGACTCCCGGGCCAAAATGCTTGGACCAAGCCCGTTTAGAACAAGAAATTATCCGAAATTTTACTCATCCTGAGGCGTATTCACAGGAGAGAAAGACCTTATGCAGAATAGTCCACCATTACCAGGACGGTAATTCTAGTGTTAGGGTTTGGAATTTGATTGATCAACTAATGCGTGATGATAACCCTAAAATGAATTGAGGTGAATGGGCTGAATATTTTACATCTTACTACATTTCTTCAAGGCGGGGCCGGCCGGATTTTAACAGATTTAGCTTTAGCCCAGAAGAGTAGAAACAATGAGGTTTATGTTCTCTCTAGTAAAACGTCTGAGCCAGGGTATTGTAGTTATGAAGAATATATTAATAAGTTACAGGATAATAATATACCTTTATATGAAGAGGACTCCTCTTTTAAGCGTGATCTTGGCTTGAATCTCCATTTTGCCAGCAAAGTAAGGGAGATCATAAAAAACTGTAATATTGATCTCATACACGCGCATGCTTCGGTTCCGGCTCTAACCGGTCTAATTGCTCGTTCTGGTCTTAAGAAATATATTCCGGTAATTCAAACCATGCACGGATGGGGAACGAACAAGAAACCAGAACACGAAAAAATGGATATAACAATTATGAATGGCCTTGATCAAGTTGTTACCGTATCGAAAAGTGACAAAGAGTTATTAATAGAGAAAGGGGTTCAAAAAGAAAAGATTAAGGTTATTTATAATGGGATTACTCTTGAACAAAACGATGAAGTAGATCCGGTTGTGGCCGCGGAGTTGTTAGAATATAAAAAAAGAGGATATAGAATTATTGGCTGTATTGGAACTCTCTGCGAAAGGAAAAACCAGCAACTTTTGCTTGATGCGATAAAACTGTTGGGAAAAGATTATAATCTGTTCTGTGCTTTTATTGGTGAAGGTGATTTGCTCCCCAAAATGCAAAAGCAGATTGAGCAAGAGAACTTGCAAAAGAACGTAAGGCTATATGGTTACAAACCAATGGCAAGCAATTATATCAAGTATTTTGATGTATTTGTTTTGCCATCAACGAGTGAAGGTTTTGGCTTAACAATTGTGGAAGCTTTTAAAGAAAAAACTCTTGTAATAGCCAGTGATATTAAGGTGTTTCAAGAACTGATCACTGATGGCCGGGAAGGTTTTTTATTCAGAAATAACATTTTGGATTCATTAATTGAAACATTAAAAAAAGTTTTGTGCCTATCACGCTCGAAAATTGAGGAAGTTATTGAAAATGGGTTTGCTAGATATCAAAAAGAATTTACCTTAAATAGAATGATTATGAACTACGAAGACTTATATACCATAATTGTTAGCCAAGATTGATTTATATGTAGGAAGATTATTGATTGCCAAACCTGCGGATATAAACAAAGGTGGGAGAAAATGAAGAAAGTCATCATTGTCCAAGCCCGGATGGGCTCCACAAGGCTGCCGGGAAAGGTTCTCCGGGAGGTACTGGGCAAGCCGCTCCTCGAATACCAACTGGAGAGGCTCGCCCGGGTCCGCTCGAGCGACATGGTGGTGGTGGCCACCACCGATAAAGAGCAGGACAAACCCATCGTAGACCTCTGCCGCCGCTTGGGGGTCCTCTTTTTCCGGGGGCCGGAAGAAGATGTCCTGGCCCGCTACTACCTGGCAGCCCGGGAATTCGGGGCGGAGATCGTAGCACGGATCACCGCTGATTGCCCCATCATCGACCCCGCCGTGGTCGACCAAGTCTTCCGGTTCTACCTGGACCACGCGGGGGAGTATGACTACGTCTCTAATGCCCGGCGGCGCACTTACCCCCGGGGCATGGATACAGAGGTCTTTTCCTTCCATGCTCTGGAAGAGGCCTACCGGGAAGCCCGTCGGGAAGCGGAACGGGAACATGTGACGATCTTCATTTACGAACACCCGGAACGGTACCGTTTGGGAGGTGTCGAATACCATCAAGACTACAGCCGGTACCGGTGGACCGTGGATACGGAAGAGGACTTCCAATTAATCGAAAAGATCATTACCGCCCTCTACCCGAAAAATCCCGAATTCACTTTGGAAGACTGCCTTCAACTGCTGGCAAAATACCCGGAGTGGGAGGAGATTAACGCCCATATCAAACAGAAACCGGTGCAAAACCGGTGATTAATGAGGCAAGACCAATGAGTAATAAGGCAGAACCGATGATTAATGCCTTTATCCGTGTGGATTCGTCGGAAGAGATGGGTACCGGGCACCTGATGCGTTCGCTGACCCTCGCCGGGGAACTGCGGCAAAGAGGCGTTCCGGTCCTTTTTATCTGCCGCCGGCTGCCCGGAGCCTTATACGATTACGTTGAGAAAAAGGGGTTTACTGTTCATCTCTTGCCCGCGCCGCTTCTGGGCAAAGAGGGCTATTGGGAGTGGGCCAGGCAGAACTGGCGGCAGGACGCGGAGGAGACCGAAGCGGTCATAAAAAAGCACCGGCTGGCGAGGAAAACCCGCCGGCCACCGCTGCTTTTCCGTGCCGCCCGGCCGCCGGCGCTTTTCGGCTGCGTCCGGCAGGGGCTGACTGAAGACGGCGCCGGGTTCATGGTCGAGACTATTCTGGCCTCCTTTGCGGATTCCCGGGAGCGGCCAGGGATTTTGCTGGTCGTTGACCACTATGCGTTGGATGCTGAGTGGGAGAGGTTTTTACGGCCGTCGGTTGACCGGATCCTGGTCATTGACGACCTGGCGGACCGCCCCCATGATTGCGACTTCCTGCTGGACCAGAACTTCTACCCCGGGATGGAGCGGCGTTATAAAGGATTGGTGCCGCCGGGATGCAAACAATTTTTGGGGCCGGAATTTGCCCTGCTCCGTCCGGAGTTTAAAAAAGCCCGCCGGAAACTGCGGCGGCGAAAAGGAAAGATCCGGCGGCTCCTGGTTTTCTTCGGCGGGACCGATCCCGGGAACGAGACCGCCAAGGTCCTGGCGGCGCTGGCCCTTTTAAACCGCCCGGAACTCAAAGTCGATGTGGTGGTCGGGACGAAGAACCCTCATAAAAAAACCATTGCCGAATCCTGCCGGAACCTGCCGGGCGTACGGCTTCATTGCCAGACGGGGAAGATGGCGGAGCTTATGGCCCGGGCGGATCTGGCCGTGGGAGCGGGCGGAACGGCGACCTGGGAGCGGTTGTACCTGGAACTACCCACTGTCGCGGTGGCGGTCGCCGTCAACCAGGAGGAGACCCTGGCGGCACTGGCGGCAGCAGAGAAACTTTGGTACCTGGGCAGAAGCACGGAGACAACTCCCGCCGTTTATGCGGAGGTTTTAGAGAAGATAATCAGCGCCAGTGAGAAACAGGAATCGCGTTGACGGGTAAAGAAAAGAATTGTTGCACAAAGAGTTGATGAGCAAATAGTTGATATGTATAGAGTTGTGAGTTAATTGGCTAAAGCCGGCAAGCATGGGGGTGGAAAAATGAAGATCCTGGTCACTAGTATCTCCCGGAAGGTCCCGCTCCTTTTGGCGGTGAAAGCGGCCGGCCGGAAACTGGGGGGGGGAAGTGACGGTTACCGGCGCCGACCTTGACCCGGCCTGCCCCGGCCAGTATTTTACGGATTCATTTTGGCTGATGCCCCCCCTTGAGCAACTGACGGTGGAAAAATTCCTTGGCGGCTGCCAAGAACGGGGGATCACCCATGTGATCCCCACCCGGGACGGGGAATTGCTTTATTTTGCCCGGAACCGGCATTACCTTGCCGGCCACGGGATTTGGGTCCTGGTTTCCGCCCCGGAGGCGGTGGAGACCTGCCTGGACAAACTAGAATTTTACCGGCGGCTTTCCCGGGCGGGCTTTCCGGTGATCCCCACTGCAGAACGGATTTCTGAGGTAAACAGCGACCGCCTGGTGGTAAAGGAACGCTATGGGGCAGGGGGTAAACAAATCGGGCTCAACCTGACCTGGGAGGAGGCGGCCAGGCACGCCACCGGCTTGTCGGCTCCGGTTTTTCAACCTTATATTCAGGGAGAGGAGATCAGCGCCGACCTTTACGTGGACCGGCAGGGGCGGACCAAAGGGGTCATCCTGCGCACCCGGGACCTGGTGGTCAACGGTGAGGCGCAGGTCTCCACGACCTTCCGCGATCCGCGCCTGGAGGAACTCTGCGCCGCCCTCGCCGGGGAACTGGGGCTTTACGGCCATGCGGTCTTCCAGTTCTTCCGGGACGAAGAGGGCGCTTACCATCTTATTGAGGCAAACCCCCGGTTCGGCGGGGCGTCAACCCTGAGTATCGCCGCCGGCCTGGAGAGTTTCTACTGGTTCCTGCTGGAGACCATTGGCGGTGATCTCGATGCCCATCTCTTCCAGCGGCGCGGGGAAAAAAGACTGGTCCGTTACCCCGCGGACTTAATTTTTGATTATGAAAGATAAAGATTTCACCCTATGGAGCGCTGGAATGCCTACACCATTTTCACAAGGGGAGTAGCGATGGAGAAGGAACATGTCTATATAGATTACTGGCAGGTCGGAGACAAACAGGTTATAAACTGTCAAACCTGCGGCTTTAATCATATTTATCCATTCCCCGATCGGGAGGAACTGGAAACGTTCTACAGGGAAGAATACCACCAGAAAGTCAAGGCCTTCCCGTATGAGAAAATGACTAGTGAGGCCGTACTAAATAAATTGGCGGAAGTGGGAAAAAACCGGCGGTTTCAGGAGATTTATGAAGATGTTGCCCGCCTCAAGCAAGCAGAAGGCCGGAGGATGCTGGACGTCGGGTGCGGTAACAACCTGCTGGCCAGGTTTTTTCTGGATAGGGGCTGGACAGTGTACGCGCTTGAGCCCAACAGAGCGGCTGCAGAATATCTCCGGAAGTTTAATCTGCAGGTATTTGAAACTTCTGCGGAAAAGATGGAGACCTGCGGCATTAAAGATGTTACTTTTGTTAACATGTCGTTTGTCCTGGAACATATTTATGAACCGTACCGGGTGTTGTCTTCCCTCCATAAAATCATGGCCCCTGGCGGGCTACTCCGTGTTTGCGTGCCCAATGATTTCAGTGAGGGGCAAATGGCCTACGCCGAGTATTACCAGGAAACCTACAGGTGGGTATATCTGCCCGACCATATCAATTATTTCACCTTCGATTCGCTCAGCCGGTTGCTGGCTCGCACGGGATTCCGGGAAGTCTACCGGACCACCAATTTCCCCCTGGAGTTTCTCCTTGCCGCCGGGCTTAATTACTATGCGGACGAAGAGGCCCGGAAAAAGGTCGGCCCTCTGGTGACCGGGTTTGAAAACTCCTTCAAGAAAACCGGCCGGGCTACCCTGTTGAAAAAATACTATGAAACCTTGGCCCGGTTGGGCTTGGGCCGTTCAATATTCATGTATGCTGTAAAAGAATAGCAGGTGGATTTAGATGATGGCAGGCTTGGTGCTGGTTTTTGACCTGGACGATACCCTCTACGAGGAATTGACTTTTGTCAAAAGCGGTTTCCGGGCGGTCGCCGGGTACCTGGGAGAAACCGGCCGGATCCCGGCAGCGGAGGCCCTGGAGTTTATGTTGGAACGGTTAAAACAGGGCAGGGAAGGGGTATTTGACGATCTCTTGCGGGAATACGGGATCTTCAGTAAAAGACTGGTCCGCAAATGCCTCTCGGTTTACCGGGGACACCGGCCGGAGATCACCCTGGCGCCCGATGCCCGGCGGTGCCTGGCGCGTTTCGCCCATTACCCCAAATACATCGTGACCGACGGCAACAAACTGGTACAGGCAAATAAGATCAAGGCCCTGGGGCTGGAGGATAAAGTTGTTTTCGCCTATATCACCCACCGTTACGGCCTTAAACACGCCAAACCGTCGCCCTATTGCTTCCTTAAAATTTGTGAGCGGGAGGGGTCCCCCCTGGAAAAGTCGTGTATTTCGGGGATAATCCCCATAAGGATTTTGTCGGGATTAAACCGCTGGGTTTCAAGACCGTCCGGGTCCTGAAAGGACCCTACCGGGGAGTGGAGAAGGGAGAAGAATACGAGGCCGGGCGGAGGGTGCGCACCCTGGATGAAGTGGATGAAGAGTTTTTACAGAGCTTACTCAGGTGAGACAGGGGACGGTTCCCTGTCTTAGGGTGAGACAGGGAACCGTCCCCTGTCTTAGGAAAGGAGAGAAAAGTGTGGATCCGATAAAGATAAACGGGCATTGCATCGGTAGAGAACACCCGCCTTTTATTATCGCGGAGATGTCGGGAAACCATAACGGCTCCTTGGAAAGGGCCTTGGCCATTGTTGAAGCGGCGGCGGCGGCCGGGGCCCATGCGGTGAAGCTCCAGACCTACACGGCAGATACCATGACTCTTGATCTTGAGGAAGGCGAATTCTTCATCGACGACCCGGAGAACCTCTGGCAAGGGAAGTCCCTCTACCGGCTTTACCAGGAGGCGGCCACCCCCTGGGAATGGCATGAAGCGATCTTCAAGCGTTGCCGTGAGCGGGGGATTATTGGGTTTAGCACTCCTTTTGACCAGTCGGCGGTCGAATTTCTGGAAACCTTGAATGTTCCCTGTTACAAGATTGCTTCCTTCGAGAACATCGATCTGCCATTAATCAAAAAAGTGGCGGCTACCGGCAAGCCTTTGTTTCTTTCGACGGGGATGGCGACTCTCGCCGAGTTGGACGAGGCGGTACGGGCGGCGCGGGAAGCCGGATGCCGGGACCTGATTCTCCTCAAATGTACCAGTACGTACCCGGCCGACCCGAAAAACACTAACCTGCGGACCATCCCCCATATGCGCGACCTTTTCGGTTGCCAGGTCGGGGTCTCCGATCATACTCCGGGTATCGGGGTAGCTACCGCAGCGGTAGCTTTGGGCGCGACGGTGGTCGAAAAGCATTTCACATTGAACCGGGCTGATGGGGGTGTTGATGCCGCTTTTTCTTTGGAACCGGCGGAAATGAGGACCTTAGTGGTGGAGACGGAGCGGGCCTGGCAGGCTTTAGGCCGGATTAGTTATGGCCCGGCAGAGGATGAAAAACCGTCGTTAAAACACCGCCGGTCTTTGTATATTGTCAAAGATCTGAAAGCGGGCGATGTTTTGACTGCGGAGAATCTCCGGGCGATCCGGCCGGGATTAGGTTTACCCCCGAAGTACTTTCCCATTGTGATGGGAAAAAGGGTAAAAAGGGATGTGCCACGTGGGACACCGTTGGCCTGGGAACTGCTCTTATGAAACTGATAAAGCAATCTAGTAATCTGAGTTAAGATATAATTATAGGTGGATTCAATCGGGTTAAAAATTTGATTCCGAAGAAAAAAATCTCAAGTATCCTCTAAAGCTTTTCGCCATCCTTCCGATATAGATAATGAAAGCGGAACACGGAATGTTTCGCGGCTCTTTGAACCTTTGGAGCGGCCGGCCAAAGGGGTAAAGAGAAAAAAATGTCAAGGAGGAATTTTTAATGAGAATTGTCAACAACATCTCTGCGATGAACACCAACCGGGTGCTGAGCGCGACCGACAACGCCATGGGGAAAACCCTGGAGAAACTGTCTTCCGGTTTGCGGATTAACCGGGCGGCGGACGACGCGGCGGGGCTGGCGATCTCCGAGAAGATGAGAGCCCAGATCCGCGGCATGAGACAAGCGATCCGTAACGCTCAGGACGGCATCAGCTTCATTCAGACCGCTGAAGGTGCCCTCAACGAAACCCATGCGATTCTAAACCGGATGCGGGAACTGACGGTGCAAGCGGCGAACGGGATTTATACTGATGAGGATAAGGACAAACTGCAGGAAGAATTTGACCAACTGCGTGCTGAGCTTGACCGGATTGCCGACACCACTGAATTTAATACGCAAAAGTTGTTGAATGGGACCTTTAGTGGAACGTCAATTGCATTCCAGGTTGGTGCTAATGAAGGTCAACGGATTAGTACCGAAATTGGCAGTATGAGAGCGGCAGATTTGGGCATCACTAGTGGTCTTAGTATCGGTGCCGGTACGAAATCTGATGATTTGGATAACGTCCTTGAGAAAATTGACGATGCAATTGACAAGGTCTCCGCCGAACGGTCCAAACTCGGTGCCATCCAGAACCGCTTGGAGCACACCATCGCCAACCTCAGCGTCACCATGGAGAACCTGGCCGCTTCTGAGAGCCGGATCCGCGACGCCGATATGGCGCAGGAGATGACGGAGTTCACCAAGCACCAGATTCTCATCCAATCGGCAACCGCCATGCTTGCCCAGGCCAACATGAAACCGCAGGCTGTGTTGCAACTTCTCGGTTAATTTTTCCAACCTATAGGTTTGGTTTCCGGGCCGGCCGGTTCTCCGGCCGGCTTTTCCATTATTACGTAATTGTCTTGTTGTCTTACGAATGGTCGTGGTTCTTATTCCCAATACTAGCGGGGGTGAAAAAAATGCGGGTCGAACGGATTCAACCCGAAATAAGGCAGGCAGAAGGATCTGTTGTTAAAAATAATATCCAAAATGAACAGGGCAAATTATTGGAACCTTTTTTAACGCCCCTCTCCCGTTTCGTACAACAAACAAAAGAGGAAGAGGAAACTACTTCTTTAGAGCGGCTGGAAGAAAAGGTCAAACAGCTGAATGAAATGGTGGAGATCTTTCATAAGCGGATCCACTTTCAGATACATGAAGAAACGAACCGGATCATGGTTCAGGTGATCGAAAAAGCCACCGACGAGGTGATCTCCGAAATTCCGCCGGAAAAGATCCTGGATCTGGTGGCGCGGATTGAAGAGATGATCGGTTTGATCGTTGACCAAAGGGTATAGGGGGGTAGAAGATGGCTGGGAGTTTGTCAATTACAGGAATTATCTCTGGCTTCGATACCGATGCCATGGTTAAGGCCATTATGAACCAGGAAAGGCTGCCCCTGACTAAACTGGAGTCGCAGAAGAATACGCTTAAGGAGCGTTCCGACGCTTGGCGTGAGTTGAACTCGCGGCTTTACAAGCTGAAGGACGCGGTGTACAACTTACAGTCTTTCATGGCTTTCCGTGCGCAGAAAGTTACTGTTTCCGATGAGAAAAAATTAACGGCAACCGCTACGGCAGAGGCGTTGCTCTCAACGTACCAACTTAACATTAAGAGTTTGGCCAAAGCCCATTCGGTGGCTTCCAACTTGATTGATGAAACAACCACCCTTTCGGGCGGAACGATCCGGATCACGATTAACGGGGAGAGTAAAGAGATTACGATCAATCCGGAGGGTGACACCAACGGGGAACGGCTAAACGCCATTGCCCGCCAGATCAACCAAGCCCAGGCCGGGGTCACGGCTTCCGTTGTTAAACTGGCCGAAGGAGAGTATAAGCTCTATTTGACCAGTAAGGAAACGGGCGTCGCCAACCAAATAAGCCTGGCTGATGTGGGGGCTGACCGTGTCCTCAAAGATTTGGGCGTTTTGACTGAAGGCGGTGACATCGCCCATGAGGCGCAAGCGGCTACTGATGCCATAATTGAAGTCAATGGTGATACGGCCAATCCTGCTGTCCGGTCCGGCAACCAAATTACCGACCTCATTCCCGGAATGACCATTACGTTAAAAGAGGAAGGCACTGTTACCTTGGGCGTCGCGCTGGATCAAGATAAAATCGTCCAAAACGTGAAGGCTTTTGTTGATGCTTATAATGCGGTAATCGATTATATCAACCAGCATAAGACCTTCAGTTATAATGAAACGACCAAGACCGGGAGCAAAGGAGCCCTGTTTGGTGATTCGGCTTTGCTTAGCATTGAAACGCAGCTAAAAGGGTTTCTGTTCCAAACAGTGGAAGGGGTCGACAAAAGCGTTGGTTTATTGAGCCTGATCGGGATTAAAGGCGCTTCCGGCGTTGAGGGGGCAAAATCAGGCCGCCTGGAGTTTGATCAGGAACTGTTCAAAGCAAAACTGGAGTCCAATTTTGACGATATTGCGAGACTCTTCGGGGCGGCTTCCGATGGAACGAAGGGGATTTTTACGCGCATGCACGACGCACTCTTTGACTGGACCGGTACCGGTGGAATTTTGAAGACCAAAACCGACTCACTCCAGAAACAGATGAGTGTTCTTGATGAACAGATGACCGCGATGGAAGACCGGCTGGCAAAGCGGGAAGAGTACTATTACGCCAAATTTACGGCGATGGAAAAAGCCTTGGCGACGGTACAATCGCAAGCGGCATGGTTGAGTGCGCAGCTGACTGCCATTTCATCGAATTGGAAGCGATAGGTGAGAGGCGAGCGGAGAGGAGGATGTTTAATGTTCACCGAAACCAATCCATATATGCGTTACCGACAAACCCAGGTGGAGACCGCCGGGCCGCTTGAGTTAATCATTATGATGTACGACGGGGCGATTCGCTTCTGTAACCAGGCGAAGATGGCGATTGAAGAAAAAAACTATTTTGAAGCCAACCGTCTTTTACAACGGGTCCAGGCGATCGTTGATGAGTTAAATTTCAGTTTGAACATGGATGCCGGAGAGATTGCTGTTAATCTGCGAAGTTTGTATGATTTTATCACGGCCAAACTGGTGGAAGCTAACATTAGGAAAGATATTGCGGAGATTGACCGGGTGGTCAATCTCCTGACCGAATTACGTAGTTCTTGGGCTCAGCTCCAAAGCCCGCAAAAAAAAGTAGTATCGGCAGGCGAGTAAGATGGAATGGGATGGTCTCGAGCTCATGGATGGGCTCCGCTTATTAGAGAACTGTTATGACCGGTTAGCACAGGTCGTCAAGGACGAACAAGCCGACCCCAAAGTAATTACTTCTCTTGTGGACGAGGCAGAACAAATTGTAGTATTACTAAACTCCATTCTGCAGAGAACACCGCTGGAAGGGGAAAAGGAAGAGACACTCAAGACGGTGAAGGAAAAAGCCGATGCCATTGTTCAGCTTCTTCAACAAGAGATGGGGACCATTGCCGAAAAGTATGCCCAGATTAAAACGGGACGGCAAGCAGTAGATGCCTATTATCCGCAGCCGGTCGGTTTGGGTTATTCCGAAGGGAAGTTTGTGGACCGCAAGGAATAAGAAGTGCATCATTTATTATTTTCCCTTTTCTACTTGCATATTTCCTGATTTAAGGTATAATTGTTCATGAAGGTGTCTTGGTTTGGCGTTCACAGGAGGGATACTTTAAGTATCAGAACGGATGGAACCCGGACAAATTTATCCTTAGGAAAGGAAGTAGTTTTTTTAATGGCTTACGAGGACAAGACATTGGTATGCAAAGAGTGCGGTGCGGAGTTTGTCTTTACCGCGGGCGAACAGGAGTTTTATGCGGAAAAAGGGTTCACTAATGAACCAGCACGTTGTCGGGAATGCCGTCAACAAAGAAAGCAAAGAGGCCGGACGATGACCGAGGTCGTATGTGCCAACTGTGGAGTAACAACTCAGGTACCGTTTACGCCCTCCCAGGATCGCCCAGTCTATTGTAAAGAATGCTATGATGCGATAAAAGCTAGCTAAATGCAACTTTAATCCAAGCTGATTAGCGATAATAAGAAGAACCTCCTCTGCCCTCCAGGGGAGGTTCTTTTTTTAGTTCTTTGGACAATTGCTCTTACAAAAGTTGTGGGATAAGCCGATTATTGAAAAAAGAAGATTCTTATGAGGTAGATTTGGTCAATTAGATGAGCAGATTTATAAAGTTACTATCAAAGGGAACCGGCGAGGTAAATTAAACGTTTCTCAATTTAAGGAATTACCATTATTTCCAGAGGAAGCGAAGGATTATTTTTCCCGACCGGGAATATATCTAATATAACCTTTCTACCGCTATAAGGGGGTGGGGAACCAAACCAAATTGGGTATATTATTCATGACGCGGTACCTCTCAAAACGACAAGGGAAGGAGTGGAAAGGATGGACATTAAGGTTTTTGGGAAAAACCTTGAGGTAACTGATGCGCTCCGTGATTATGCGGAAAAGAAGGTGGGGAAAATCGCCAAGTTTTTTGCGCAACCACCGACGGCGCTGGTTACTCTGTCGATCGAACGGGGAGTCCATGTTGTCGACATCACGATCTCCATCAACGGTCTTTTACTGCGCGGGGAAGAAAAAAGTGCCGATATGTACAGTTCCGTTGATGGGGCCGTTGAAAAGATTGAACGCCAGATTCATAAGTACAAAACGAAGATCAACCGGAAGATCCGGGAAGAGTACCGGATCATCTCTCCCACACCAGCTGATACTGTTGAGGTAACCGCTGAACCGAAGATCGTCCGCACCAAGCGGTTTGCGATTAAACCTATGTCGGCCGAAGAAGCCGTCATGCAAATGGAGTTACTGGGCCATGACTTTTTCGTCTTCTTCAATCCGGAGTTGGAAGAGGTCAATGTCGTATATAAACGCAAAGACGGTAATTACGGGTTGATCGAGCCGGAGTTCTAGGGAAGAAGAGAAACATATACAATTAGAAAATTTAGAAGGAAAAGAACCGGTTCTGGCCTTAGGCTGGAACCGGTTTTTTGGTTGCTAGAAATATTCGTTGATAAAATTGCTCGCCGGTGGAAACAGGGCCGTAAGTACTGCTAAGCATTCCGGGTGGTCAAGGGTGAGGTCACCGCGGGCGGCCAGCTCTGCCGGATGGGCGTTTCCCGTAACGAGGCGGGTGAGGGTGGCAACCGGGCAACGAACGGCCGGTTTCTCACCCGCGGTTTTTGTTACCCGCATTTTTCCCCCGGCCACGTTGATCCGGTACTGGCCGTTGTTTTCCGGAAGGAGAGGGTCGGTGACTTCCATTATCCATTCAGCAGTCAGCGGTGGATAGACACAGGCTTCCAGCATTCGCGGCACACTGGTGATCCGTCCGAGGAAGACCGGTTCTGTCCCCGGGGGAATGTACGGGGTTAGTTGTTCCATGCCGTTTGCCGGGACGGGGCAAATTATATTCGCTTGCTTGACACCTGCGTCCGCGCTTGCCGTTTGGGTGGCGGGGATGACAGGTGTGGCAGGGACGGTGTACGCGGCGGGCCAGGAGGCGCCGGTCAGTCCGGTGGCGAGATAATTCAGAAAAGGGGCTTTGAGAGATGGATCAAGGGTGATTAGCTCCCGCAGGATTGGCCGGCCGTTGGTCGGCGGCAGGACCAAAGCGTAACCCTGGGGGGTGCCGGTTCGGTCAGTGGCCAACCATGTTTTGCCTCCGTATAAAGTATGGTCCAAAAGGAGGCATGTCCAGTCCTGGGCCGAACGTCGTAAACCGCCGTCGATGCACGCAAAGGAACGTTCATAGATTTCGGCGAGCAGCTTAAGTTTTTCCTTCGCTTCGACTTGGCGGAACCGCCACGGGGAGTCGCCCATAGGGTTGAGGGATGTTTCAACCGTCCGGTTCGGGGCCGGCGGCAGGTAATAGAGGCGGTGGTCGGCCCATTCTCCCCAGCCGAGCCTGGTGTAAAACTTGGTGTTAAAGGGGAGCAAAAAAGTGAAGTAGATCCCTTTTGCGGCCAGGTGGCGAAGGGCGTACGTCAGTAATGTTTTCGCCAGCCCCTGTTGGCGATAGGGGGGGGGCGGTGGCCAAGGCGATCAAATAAGCCGAAGGGTAGTTCTGCCGGCGAATCTTGATCATGCGGGGGGACAGATGGAGGTCGCAGACCAATTGTCCATCCAGGAAGATCCCCAGCCCGTCGTCGGGTTGAAAACGGGCCTGGAAATACCAGTCTAAAAAGGCTGGGAGGTCCTCAAAACAGACCTCCCAGAGGGTACGGGCCTGGCCCATGTCGTGTGGTTTTAATGGCCTGATCTCCATTATGCGCCCACCTCAACCACGGTGAATTTTTCGACCATACGGAACGGATGGTAACGTTCTTTTGCCTGGCGCAAACCGGGGAGCCCCATATCATCTTCGCGGTTGATATACTTGGTGTCAGCCCATTCGCGCGCGATAAACTGTTGGTTGATGACCGCATAGATCCCGGAAAACTCGGCATTGGCCTTTTCGAAATGGACAATGGCGGTGTCTTTGTTCAGGCGGCTGCCGATGGCAAAAGCTTGGATTTCGCCGTAGACTTCCAAGGCCCCGCCTTTCAGGTTGAGGAGGGAAAAATGTTTAAATGCCTCTTTAAGGGCGAGACGCTCCTCATGCACCTCCGGCTGCCCGGTTTTCTCGGCCGCCCAGTGTTCAAACAGGCGCAGGCAGGCCGGAAAATGTTCCGGGGTCAGGGAGTGGTAAGTGAAGGGATAAAACTGTTGAAAACGGTTGATGTGGTTCCGCTTCTGCTGGTATTTCCGTCCGCGCAGTTCAATCAGGTCTTTTGTCCGGTAGAGGTAATCCCAGTATGTACGGTCGGGGATGATCCGGTACCGGTCGGTGGGAAACAGGGACAGCAACTCCCGGGGGACCGCCCGGAAAACTGCCGCTTGGTTCTGCCGGTGGAAATAGGCGTGGATCCGCTGCAGGATCGGGGCGGGGTCGACGCCGGGTTTAATGAGCGGTGCCAGGCAGTAGGTCGCCTCGTGGTAGGTACAGAGGAGTACGGCGTAGTCCGCAGTTTGGTCGATTTGGACTTGAAAAGAGTCCCGCCAAAGAAACAAAGAGGGTGGGGCCAAATCGGAGACTTCAATGTAAAAATCCTTTATGAAAGCGGAATACTGCTCTATGTCGTCTTCTGTTATCTGATGAAAATTAATGATCAAAACCCCCCCTGCTTGTACTAAAACCCCCATGCGTTTGGGGGTTCAATTTAATTATACCTCTTTCCTTACTTTAGAGAAAGGGGGGATTTTCCATCAATGACTTTACATGCGTGTTCAGCCTTTCGGCTTGAAGACCAGCGCGACGAGGAAGCCGAAAATAATTGCGGCCGTAATCCCGGTGCTGGTCAATTCGAACATGCCCGTCAAGACCCCGATGACACCGTTTTTCTCCGCTTCGGCGATGGCCCCTTTGACCAAGGCGTTGCCAAAGCTCAAGATCGGCATGGTCGCCCCACCCCCGGCGAATTCAACCAACCGGTCATAGAGGCCGAGGCCGCCCAGGATGCCGCCGATCACCGTTAACGTCGACAGAATGTGCCCCATATTCAGTTTGGTATAATCCCAGACCAGCTGGGTCAGGAGACAGATCAGACCGCCAACCCAGAAAGCATTGAAATAAGTTTGCCAATTCATGATGGACCCACTCATTTCTGGTGGAGAATTGCTCATCAACAATAGTCAGAATTACCATTGGGCTGGGGAAATATACAGGGAAAGGTTGTAACTTCCCCGTAATTTCAATTTGTTGATTTCGTAATCCCAATGATCTTAAAATGTTACCATAAGATGGTACAATGAAGTCGAAGAAAAAAGAAGGAGGTAATAAAAGATGAGACAATGTCCAGATTGCCAAGTCGAGATTAAAGGATGGGAGCTGTTCTGCCCGCGGTGCAGCAGAGCCGTTTACGGAGCAGAAAAACCACGGAAGGTTAAGGAGCGAAAGTGGAGATTATTCTGGTAATCTCCACTTTCTTTTTTGGGCGGCACGTTTAGTCCCGCTGAATAGCTGATTAATAGGCTAAAAACCTTCGCAACTTAGCAACTTTCCCGACCACAGTGTGGTCTTTTTTTATGGCCGTTTTGGCTAATTTTATTTTGCTTTGTGTTTTCCTCCATCCCCTCCGCATAAAAAACCATATATAGGACAGAAAACCGGGTTTGGAACGGACATACTACAAGTGATTGAGTTCCACCCGGGGAGGGAGAGCTTTGCCACACAACAACCAGCAAACCAAACCTCGGCGTTCAAGAGTCTTTAAACTCCTACGCTGGCTGGTGGTTTTGTTCCTGATCGGCGGTTTGTCCGGTACCGTCTTTGTTTTATATAACCCCTTTATCAGTGAGGTTGATCTGCGTCAACTCCTCCGGCCTAATCTGCAGGCTTCCGTCCTGCTGGACCGGAACGGTGAGGAGCTGTTGACCCTCAGTCCGTCGCGGGTCGCTTGGACACCTTTGGAGAAAATCCCGTTGTTTTTGCGCCGGGCGGTGGTAGCGGTGGAAGACCGGCGTTTCTATGAACACCGGGGGGTCGATTTCCAGGGCGTTCTAAGGGCTGTCTACTATAATTTACGCCGGCAAGAGCGGGCCCAGGGGGGAAGTACCCTCACCCAGCAGTTGGTGAAGAATCTTTTGCTCACCAATGTGAAGACGATCCCCCGTAAACTGGTGGAGATCGGTTATGCGGTGAAGATTGAGCAAAATTACTCGAAGGATGAGATCCTGGAGGCGTATTTAAACGGGATCTACTTCGGCCACGGTGTCTATGGGGTGGAAGGGGCAGCCCGCTTCTACTTTGCCAAGCACGTCTGGGATCTGTCCCTTGCCGAGCAGGCGACGCTGGTCGGTTTGATCCGGGGGCCGGAACTGTACTCGCCCTATCGCCATCCTGACCGGGCGTTGAAGCGCCGGAACCTGATCCTGGAAGTGGTGTTGGGGCAGGGTTTGCTCACCCGGCGGGAGTATGAACAACTGTCCGCCTTACCCCTGGAGGTGGAGGAGGATCCCAGTTATTTGACCATGGGCGGATATTTTGCCGATTATGTCGTGGACTGGTTGGCGCAGCAGTATGGTTGGTCCGTTCAGTATATCCGGGCGGGGGGCTTAAGGATCTACACCACCTTGGACGCTTATATCCAACGGATTGCCGAAGAGACGATCGCCGCTTTGCCCAAGGATGAAAAGGGAGGGCCGGAAGCGGCATTGGTGGCGCTCGACCCGAAGAACGGCCAGATCCTGGCGATGGTCGGCGGACGGAATTACCGGTTTTCCAAGTATAACCGGGCGGTCCGAATGCGGCGGCAGATCGGGTCGGCCATCAAACCGTTGATCTTTGCCGCGGCGGTGGAGAACGGATTTACCCCTGATACCCTGGTCGTAGATGAACCGGTGACCTATACCGTGAACGGGCGGCCGTGGACGCCCCAAAACGCGGATGATGAATACCGGGGGGTGATTCCGCTCCGGGATGCGCTGGCCTGGTCGCTTAATACGGTGGCGGTCCGTCTCGTGGATGAACTCGGTGTGCCGACGGTCTTCGCTTTTCTCCAGCGTTTAGGGCTGCCGTTGGTGGCAAGCGGCGCCCGCAACGACAAGGCGTTAGCTCCCTTGGCGTTAGGTGGCTTGACCGAGGGGGTTACCCCCTTGGAATTATGTACTTCTTTTACGGCCTTGGCCAACCAGGGCCTGCGCTCCCAACCGTTAGCGGTTCTGCGGGTGGAAGACGCCCGCGGCCGGGTGCTAAGGCGGGGAAGTATCCGCCAGGAACAGGTGATCCGGCCTGAAACGGCGCGGGCGGTGACCGAGATGATGCAAGGGGTTATCGCTTACGGGACGGGGCAAAGCGCCGATCCGGGGCGGCCCGCGGCCGGCAAAACCGGAACCAGCAACGAAAATACCGATGCCTGGTTTATCGGCTATACGCCGGAACTCTTGGCCGTCATCTGGCTGGGCAACGACGACCGCCGCCCGCTGCGGATCGACGGCCGGGACATTGGCGGCGGGACTGCCGGCAAGTACTGGGGGAGTTTTATCCGTCAGGCACTGGTCAGGAATAGTGTTAAGTATTTTTAGGGGGAATTTAAGGAAATAGGGATTGACGGAAAGAAAAAGTATATTTACAATAGATTAAACCATACACATAATGACATGTTCATACATATAATGACATGAGTCTTCAATGGAGTACTAAGGAGGTAGTCATGGTTTTCCGACGAATGTTAAAGATTACAACGCTGACCTTATTTTTCTTTTTCTTTACTTCGCCGGCGGTTATGGATTTTATCACCGGAAAGCACGAGGCTGGGTTGGTGCATGACCCGATGGTCAAGATCGAAAGGTTTATCCGCCGCCACCACCCGGAGATCCCCCAAGAGGACCTGGAGGAGATTACGGTTGCGGTTTTGGACGCCAGTGCACACTATAATATTGATTATTACCTGATTCTTTCTTTGATTGCCGCGGAGAGCGGGTTCCGCAAAACAGCGGTTTCCCGGAAAGGAGCCCGGGGTCTGACCCAACTGATGCCGTTTAATTGTTACGATTTAGATTGGAAGGACATTAGGGCCAATATTTTCCGGGGGACGGAGTACCTGCGGCAGCAGTTGGAACGGTTTGGGACGATTCCGACCGCTTTGGCCGCTTACAACGCCGGACCAACCCGTATCGCCCGTTCCAAGGAATGGCCGCGGGAGACCCGTCTGTATGTGCAGCGGGTTACCGGGTATTATCAGGACTTAATCGGTTTGGCCAACTGAGCGCCGAAAGGGGAAAAAGCATACATAACCGTGGCCAAACTAAAAGGTATAAACCAAAACGAAAAAAACTTAAAACGCCCCTGTTCACCTGGGAACAGGGGCGTTTTTTTGGACAGAGACGTTTTATTCGCCTTTGACAATCACGCCGCCGCCGATCACCAGCTCCCCGTCATAGAGAACCAGGGCTTGGCCGGGGGTAATCGCCCTTTGGGGAGTGGCGAAATCGCAACGGAGGGTGGTGTCATCGACCATCATCACCGTGGCCGGTGCGGCGTCGTGGTTATATCGGATTTTGGCGGTTACGGCCTGTTTCGCGGTCAGGCGGTCAAAGGGGATGAAATTTAACTGGTTGGCATAGACGGTTTGTTGGTAAACCTCTTCGGCAGTGCCGACAACCACTTCATTGGTTTCCGGCCGGATCTCCAGGACATAAAGGGGTTTGCCCACCGCCAACCCCAACCCTTTCCGTTGGCCGACGGTGTAATGGATGATCCCTTTGTGCTGACCAAGGATCCGTCCCTGGCGGTCGACAAAATGCCCCGGCCCGCTGGTGGAAGGGGCGTGCTCTTCGATAAAGCGACCGTAATCGTGATCGGGGATGAAGCAGATCTCCTGGCTGTCAGGCTTTTTGGCCACGCGCAGGCCAAGCGCGGCTGCGATCTGGCGTACCTCTTCCTTGGTGTAATCACCCAGGGGCATCAGGGTGCGGGCCATCTGCTTCTGGGTTAAATTATAGAGCGCGTAGGTTTGGTCTTTTTTGCTGGTAGCGGCTTTCTTTAAGAGGTAACGTCTGGTTTTTTGGTCATAGACAATCCGCGCGTAGTGCCCGGTGGCGATGTAATCGGCGCCCAACTGCAAGGCCTTGGTCAGGAGGGATTCCCACTTCACAAAACGGTTGCAGGCAATGCACGGGTTTGGGGTCCGCCCCTGTTGGTATTCACGGATAAAGTAGTCGATGACGTGTTTCTGGAATTCCTGCCGGAAATTAAGGGTATAATGGGGGATCCCCAATTGCTGACAGACCCGGCGGGCGTCGTCGACCGCCGTCAGGCCGCAACAACCGCCGCTTTCTTCCTGGGGGGCATCTTCCGGCCAGATTTGCATGGTGACGCCGATCACTTCGTAACCGGCTTCCTGTAAAAGGTGGGCGGTGACCGAACTATCGACACCGCCCGACATTCCGACGACAACTTTAAGCTTGGTCAATTTTTCACTCCATGATCAATCAGTTTTCACCGCTGTCGGCGGTGTGTTCTTCTTCATGAATATTGTCGGGTGGGGTTAGCCCGTCAATGGTGAGCCCGTTCTTCTGGGCATAATCCCATAAGGCGGCTCTGAGGGCCTCCTCGGCTAAGCAGGAACAATGCATCTTCACCGGGGGTAGTCCATCCAAGGCTTCCGCCACCGCCTTGTTGGTGATTTTCATGGCTTCGTCGATGGTTTTACCCTTCACCATTTCGGTCAACATGGCGCTGGTGGCGATGGCCGCCCCGCAACCAAAGGTTTTAAATTTGGCATCACGAATAATATTATCTTCTATTTGCAGATAAATTTTCATGATATCGCCGCATTTCGCGTTACCTACGGTCCCAACCCCGTCGGCATTTTCGATCTCCCCGACGTTTTTGGGGTTCATGAAACACTCCATCACTTTTTGGCTGTACATTTTTTCACCTCAATACTTTATGAATTCTGGCGCACAAATTCTTCGTAGAGGGGGGACATGGACCGTAACCTTTCGACGAAGGCCGGCAGTTTGGCCAGGACCACATCCATCTCCTCCCGGGTGTTATTCTCACCAAGGGTGAACCGGACCGAACCGTGGGCCTGCTCATGGGGAAGCCCCAGGGCCAGCAAGACATGGGAAGGATCCAGGGAGCCAGAAGTGCAGGCGGATCCGCTGGAAGCGGCGATGCCTTCCATATCAAGGAGGAGAAGCAGGGATTCACCTTCAATAAACTCAAAGGAAAAATTCACGTTATTCGGCAACCGCTTTTCCCGGTGTCCATTCAAGCGGCAATAGGGGATCCGCGCTTTGATCCCGTCGATCAGGTAGTCGCGGAGGGCCTTGATCTTCGCGTTTTTCGCCTCCATATCTTGACAGGCCAAGTCGAGTGCTTTGGCCAGCCCGACAATACCCGGCACATTTTCAGTTCCGGCCCGCCGGTTCCGCTCCTGACCCCCGCCGTGGAGCAGGGGTGGAAGCTTCAGGCCGCGCCGGACGTAAAGAGCGCCGGTGCCTTTCGGACCGTAGAATTTATGCCCGGACAAAGACAAGAGGTCAATATTTTGGGCGTGGACGTCGATGGGCAGGTGGCCGACGGCTTGTACCGCGTCGGTATGGAAGACGATCCCGTGTTTTTTGGCCACCGCACCGATCTCCGCAATGGGCATGATCGTCCCGATTTCATTGTTGGCATACATGATCGTGATCAGGATAGTCTCGGGGCGGATCGCCGCTTCCACCTGTTCGGCCGAGACCAATCCGTCCGGGTCCACTTCCAGGTAGGTGACTTCAAAGCCGTTTTTCTCCAGGTACTGACAGGGATGAAGGACGGCGTGGTGTTCAATGTTGGTGGTGATGATGTGGTTGCCTTTTTCCTTTAACGCTTCGGCCATCCCTTTAATTGCCCAGTTATCGGCCTCGGTGCCGCCCGAAGTGAAAAAGATCTCATTGGGTTGGGCGCCGAGGTGTCCGGCGACGACGGCACGAGCGTCATCGATCGCTTTCTTGTTGCGCTGGGCGACCTTATATATGCTGGAAGGGTTCCCATAGTGCTCGGTGAAGTACGGGAGCATTGCTTCCAACACTTCCGGTTTCACCGGGGTTGTGGCCGCATGGTCCAGGTAAATCATTTTTTGCGAGCTCCTTTCCGCCGTATCAAGATAAAACAGATGATAATCCGTAAAAAGCGTGTCAACACGGGGTTTTTTAATCCCTAGTTATTTACTAGGAATACCAAGACCAGAATAACATTCTCCTTTCTCTTTGTCAATGCTTTTATGGTTAAAATATGAATTTACCGGGCTGTGGTTAGCCCAGATTTTCGACCCGGCAGGCGGCGGGCGGACGGTTTCGCAGTCCTTTGTAGCGGGGATGACGCAGGTGCCGGTCTGGTGTAACGGCGAGATATTCCACTTCACAAACCAAACGGGGTTCCAGCCAGTGGAGGTTGGACAGCATTGGCGGGTCGGCCAGCGGGGACTCTGTCCGTTTTAAACCGGCGAAGAGGGTGAGAAGATGGTTGATCTCACTTTGACTAAAGCCGGTTCCGACCAATCCGTAGGAGTGGAGCTCTTTTCCGGCGTAGAGCCCGACCAGGATGGCGGAGAGATCGGACCGTCCTTGCGGGTTGGTGGTGTATCCGCAGATGACAAAGTCGTTGTTCCTGACGACCCGGGCTTTTTTCCAGTAAGGGCTTCTCTTGCCGGGAAGGTAAGGGCTGTTCTTGTCTTTGCCAACCACACCCTCCAGCCCTAAAGCGGCCACCTGTTTAAAGAGGGCGGTGCCCGCATGGGGGATGGGCGTGCTGATCATCAAATGAGGGCTGGGGTTAACGACTTTGTGGAGCAGTTCTTGCCGGGTGGCGAGGGGTTGGTTCATCAGGGATTCCCCTTTAAGGTAGAGGAGGTCGAAGGCGACGTACAGAACGGGATTGGTCCGGCTTGCTTCCCTGATGCCGGCCGCGGAAGTGGTGTGCATGCGGCTTTGCAGCCGGAAAAAACTGGGTTTACCGTCGGCGAGGGCGATGATCTCCCCGTCCAGGACCACATCGCTTACCTTGACCTGGCGGTGCAGGTTATCAAGCTCCGGATATTGGAAGGAGATCTCCCGTCCGTTCCGGCTTTGCAATCGGGTGGTTGCGGTCAAAAAAGCAAGACAACGGATCCCGTCCCACTTTAGTTCAAAGTGGTAGTCGGGGGAGTCAAAAGGTGGAGCGCTCACGGCGAGCATGGGTGCGATCTTTAAAGGCAGCATCTATCCGGTCTGTGTTTTCTTTCTTTTTTTCGCGGGTTTTTTCTGAGCTTCTGTTGCTTCTAAACTGGCACGGAGGGCTTCCATGAGGTCCACAACTTTGGCCGTTTCCGGAGCGGTTGGGACCGCCACTTCTTCTCCGGCGATCTTGGCTTGGATCACTTCCATCAGTTTGGACCGGTATTCGTTGTTGTATTTTTCCGGGTTGAAGGCGGTGGAAAGATTGCCGATGAGGCTGTTGGCCATACTGATCTCGTTTGGATGCAGTTTGACTTCTTTAACCTCGGCGGCGAGCAGTTCCGGGGCGCGGATCTCATCGGGGAAAAACATGGTCGCCATGACGAGAAGCTTTTCCCACGGGCGCAGACAGGCGAGGACGGTTTTGGACCGGATCATCACCTGGGCAATGGCGATTTTCCCCGTCTCTTGCATTGCCTGTTTAAGCAGGTTATAGGCCTTTTCCCCGCCGGGGTTTGGGGCCAGGTAGTAGCTGCGGTCGAAATAAATGGGATCGATCTCGGACAAATCCACAAAATCCAGGATATCGATGGTCTTGGTGTTCTCACCGGGCAGCAGTTCAAAATCTTCATCCCGCAGGATAACGTACCGCCCCTTTTCGTATTCGTACCCACGGACCAGCTCGTCCGCGCCAACTTCCTTTTGGCAGACCGGGCAGTATTTCCGGTACTGGATGGGTGTTTTGCAGGTGGCATGCAATTGATTGAAGTGAATCTCCTTGCGTTCGGTGGCGGTGTACATTTTGATCGGGATATTGACCAGTCCGAAACTGATTGCGCCTTTCCAGAGTGTACGCATGGTAAACCTCCTGTTGACGGCAGTCAAAGTTATTATCTCCCAGGAGGCGGCCACGTACTAAAAGCAGGCCAGAAAAAAAGCCGGGAAAATCCGGCAAAGGGAGGCCTGTCCTTTTGGTGGTTAATTTTTTGCCCAAGTTCTTCGGTAAGCTTTGGGCATTAAGGGGTTAAAGGTCCTTCTTATAAACCCGGTAGGTTTTGTAGTGGAGTCCGCCGGCCCGTTCGGCACCGCGGCGCATCGGGATGTTAAACTCCGCGATGGTTGAACCTTCGCCGTAGGTGAACCCAAGCTCTTTCGCTTTGAGGAGGAGATGGTAGAAAAGGGTCCCGGAGACGCCCTTTTTGCGGTATTCGGGAATGACAAATAGCAAAAATACACGGGCACCGGAGATACGGTGGCGGTTGAATAAAAATTTCGCCCAGCCAATGGGGAAGGGAAAGCTGCTGTTTTTCATCAGCACCCGGTGGTAATCGGGGATCGAAGCGGCAAAGCCGATCGGTTTTCCTTCCAGGTTGCGGGCGATGGGAATCAACTCCGGAATGATTAAATCTCTGAGTTGGAAAGCGTAGGCCCGTAAATCCTCCAGGTTGGGCGGGGAAAGATCGCCCCAGTCTTCGGGACGGGCGTGTTCCAGGATGGTTTTAATATCAGCCAGTTCGGCCTCGATGTTGTTCCGATCGAAGCTGTTGACCCGGAACCCGTATTTGTTCTGGGCGTAGCTGACGACCCGTTCAGTTTTCCGGACATCGATCCGTTTCAGATCGTAATGGTAGGCGTAATAATCAACGTCTTTCGTAAAACCGGCTTTTTCGAAATAGGTGGCATACTCGGGCGGATTATAGGCGTTCATGAGGACCGGCGGTGAATCAAAGCCCCAAATGAGCAGCCCGCGGAGGTTCTCGCCCTTGGTCGGGGAGATTGGCCCTCTCACCAGTTGGATCCCTTGGTTGGCCAACCAGGTACAGGCATGATTAAGGATCATGGTACTGGGTTGTTCGTTGGTCGCTTCAAAGAGGGCAAGGTATCCTTCTTTTATGGACTTACCTTCGTTTTCGGCCTGGTCAATCCCCACCATTACCCGGCTCAAAGGTCGTCCGACTGAATCGCAGGCCAAAAAGAGGCGGTAGGGGCCACGCGTCAGCAAAGGGTTGAACCGGGGGTCCAGTTGTTTTTTGACCTCGTTCAGCAAAGGGGGAACCCAGTTTGGATCGTTTTTATAAAGATTCCAAGGTAGCCACAGGAAGTCACGCATGTCGTTGCGGGTGACGACTGGTTTAATGGAGATGCGATCCATTAAAACCCCTCCAATAATCTCTCTTCTCTGTAAAACTCCGCTAATATTAACAATTATTATAAACTTTTTTCGGGACCGGATCAAAGGTTGGTTGCTGGATCCGGCATTTTTGGACGCGTTTTACTTCTAAATCCGCTTACCCATTCATAATTTGTAAAGAGAAAGCCGGGGTGGCGGAATGGTTACCAAAAAAAAGTTCTTCTGGATAACTATTGTATGGCGACGGGAGTATCTTTTTGCCATCATCTTTCTTTTTGTCTGTGGATTTTTCTGCGGTTTGACCCGGCGGGACGAGCCCGTGGACGCGCCGTCGCTGTTACCATCGGCGGTTGCGGGGAAAACGATCATCATTGATGCCGGGCACGGGGGATTTGATCCGGGGGCGGTCGGCCGTAGCGGTCTGGAGGAGAAAACGGTCACCTTGGACATTGCCAAAAGGTTAAAGCGTTATTTTTCCCGGGTGGGCGTCTATGTGATTATGACACGGGAGAAGGATATTGATTACAGTGCGATGCCGGAAGCAGGCGCTTTAACCAAGAAACGACGGGATTTGCTCTACCGGGTGCGGATGGCCAACGAAAGCAATGCCGACCTCTTGATCAGTATTCACGTCAACAGCTTTCCGCAGTCGATCTGGTCGGGGGCCCAGTGTTTTTACGACAGTGAACTACCGGAGAGTAAACGGCTGGCCGAAGCGATCCAAAACAGTTTGGTGACCAGGCTGGGGCCGAACCGGCGGAAAGCTCAGAGTGCCGACTATTTAATTCTCAAGGCGACCAAAATACCATCCGTCACGGTGGAAGTGGGGTTTATTTCCAACCCGCGGGAAGAAGAATTACTGGCCGATCCGGAGTACCGGGAGAAACTGGCTGAAAGTATCTTTTACGGGACCGCGGTCTTTCTTACCCAGGAAGCAAGATCGGCGGCCCCGGTGGCGACGACGGCGGGCGGGGGCGCCGGGGGAACGCTGACGGCGAAAGTCTATCCCGAACTTACCTTTCCCACTCTGGAGCCGGGGACGGCATGTTTATACTTTGCCACGCCCAACAATGAGGATCTGAGTTTTAAACCTGAGATCCGCCCCTTGCCTGAACTGGAGGAGAAGAGTAAGTTGCAGAAGGCCCAGGTGATCCTGGAAGAATTGGCCAAGGGTCCGGGCGAAGGCAGTGTCCTTTTACCATGTTTGCCGGGGGGCAATTGGGTCCATGGCTTGCGTCTGGAGGGCACACGGGCGGTGGTCGATGTCAGTTCGGAACTGGGCACCTTTATTAACGGGGGCGGCGCCTCCGAGATGATGGCCATTTATAGCCTGGTTAATACGTTGGCGGTGAATCTTAACTTAAACGAGGTGACCATCCTGGTCGACGGGGTGAAAAATGCGACCCTGGGTGGGCACTTTCTGCTGGGCGAGCCAATTAAACCCCGGCCGGAATTGGGACCGACCGGGGCGCAAACCGCGGGAGATACGGGTAATTATCTCAGGCGATGAAGACCGCCGAGTACCAGTTTTGCTCCTGGTTTTCGTCTTTTAAGGTTTGAATCGGCAAACCGAATTGCCGGACAGTCCGGAAAACATCAATTCCCACACTGTGAAAGGCGGGACGGGCTTTCTTCGGATGGACGCAGGGCTGCCCTCTAAAGCCGGCGCACTCGGCACAGAGGGCACAGTCACTGAGGGACAGGGCGAAGTAGTAGCCGTCGAGGAAGGCTTCCCGTTCAATGGCAAAGGAGACCTCTTGCGACTTTTTTTTGTCGGTGGAGTGGATAATGACCCCCCAAGAGTAGGCGGAGAAGACTTTCTGGTACTCCCAAGGTTTGAGTGATCCCGGGCGCGAGGGGCAGGTATGGCCTTTTCCCCAGTCGGCACAACCGAACATACACTTGAGGATGGTCCGGGAATCAAAGACGATATCGTCCAAGGTGAAAAGGACGGCGTGATCGGCACCGAGCTGGAGCGCCCGGTCTACGTAGTATTGCTTATCCGGCATCGAACCACTCCTTAATGAACATTGTTTCTAGACTGATTATAGCACAAAGAGCTGGTTGCCGGGTAAAGAAGTCAAGGTTTCCTTGCGAGCTGAGCAAAACTCAGTTAAGGGCGGGTGAGTAAGTAAGGCTTGTTTTTAAGCATAAAAAAAGAAGGGGCAAAGCCCCTTCTTTTGCTTTTTAATAATCCATTCCGCCCATACCAGGGTTGGGCATTGGTTTCTCTTTCTCCGGAATGTCGGCAATCAGGCATTCGGTGGTCAAGAGCATGCCGGCAATGCTGGCGGCGTTCTGCAGTGCGCTTCTGGTGACCTTGGCCGGGTCGACGATTCCGGCTTGAATCATGTCGACAAACTCGCCGGTCATCGCGTTATAACCTTGGCCTTTGGGCAGGTTAAGCACTTTTTCGGCGATGACGGAACCTTCGGCGCCGGCGTTCATCGCAATCTGTTTCACCGGTTCGGCCAAAGCGCGACGCACGATGGAAATACCGGTGGCGATATCGCCGCTCTCTTTCTTTTGCAGCTCTTCCAGAACCGGCGAGATCTGCAGGAGCGCGACACCGCCACCCGGGACAATTCCTTCCTCCACCGCTGCACGGGTTGCGGAGAGCGCGTCTTCAATCCGGTGCTTCTTCTCTTTCATTTCCGTTTCGGTTGCGGCACCAACCTGGATGACGGCAACCCCACCGGACAGTTTGGCCAACCGTTCTTGGAGTTTCTCCCGGTCGTAGTCGGAAGTGGTCTCTTCGATCTCCAGCTTGATCTGGCTGATCCGGTTCTTAATATCCTGGGAAGAACCTTTACCATCAACGATGGTGGTTTCTTCTTTCGTCACTTTAACCTGGCGTGCTTCGCCGAGCATATCCAGGGTGGCGTTTTCTAAGGTCATGCCGACATCCTCGGAGATAACCTGCCCGCCGGTGACGATGGCGATATCGCTGAGCATTGCTTTCCGCCGGTCACCAAAGCCGGGAGCTTTCACCGCGACCACGTTAAGGGTACCGCGGAGTTTGTTCACGATCAAGGTGGCCAGGGCTTCGCCTTCCACATCCTCGGCGATGATCAACAAGGGTTTGCCTCTCTGGACCACTTTCTCCAGGATGGGGAGGAGATCTTTGACTAAGGTAATCTTCTTGTCAGTGATGAGGATATAAGGCTCTTCCAAGACAGCTTCCATCCGCTCGGAGTCGGTCACCATGTAGGAGGAGATGTAACCCCGGTCAAAGAGCATACCTTCAACCACTTCCAGTTTGGTCTCGATGGTTTTGGACTCTTCTACGGTGATGACGCCGTCTTTGCCGACTTTCTCCATGGCTTCGGCGATTAATTTGCCGATCTCTTCATCGGAAGCGGAGACAGAGGCCACCTGGGTGATGGCTTCTTTCTTGTCCACCGGTTTGCTGATCTTCTTAATTTCCTCTACCACAACCTGAACGGCTTTATCGATGCCGCGTTTCAGCATCATCGGATTGGCACCGGCGGCCACGTTCTTCAAACCTTCCCGCACCATAGCTTGGGCCAGGATGGTCGCCGTGGTGGTACCGTCACCGGCGATGTCATTGGTCTTGGTGGCTACTTCCTTCGCCAGCTGGGCACCCATATTTTCAAAGGGATCTTCCAATTCAATTTCCTTGGCGATGGTCACACCGTCGTTGGTGATCGTCGGGGAACCATATTTGCGCTCTAAGACAACATTCCGCCCTTTGGGGCCAAGCGTAATTTTAACGGCATCAGCAAGTTTATTGACACCACGCTCTAAAGCGTGCCGTGCTTCCTCGGCATAAATAATTTGTTTACCTGCCATTTTCTCACCCTCTTCATTAGTTTTTAAAAAAGTTGTCCAATAACTTGTTCAAACTTTAGCGGATTTACTCGAGGATCGCGAGGACGTCGCTTTCCTTCAGCACCATGTATTCTTCGCCGTCCACCTTGACTTCGGTTCCGGCGTATTTGGCAAACAGGATTTTGTCGCCAACTTTCACTTCCATGGGGACTTTCTGGCCGTTATCCAGGGTCTTCCCAGAGCCGACCGCTAAGACTTCACCCATTTGCGGTTTTTCTTTCGCGGTGTCGGGGAGGACGATACCACTTTTGGTCTTCTCCTCACTCTCGAGAACTTTGATGACGATTCTTTCGCCTAACGGTTTGATTTTCATTTTCTCCCTCCTCAAAGCTTGTTTTTAGCTTGTTATTAGCACTCATTCAAGGTGAGTGCTAATCTAGGTTTAATTGTATTAACCAAACTTGGAAAATGCAAGAAGCATAATCGGCTTGTTTCGGTAAAAAAGCATAATTTGTACTGGTTAGTCAAAAATAGCGTTCCATTGCTCCATCAGGCACCCTAAAGGGCTAAATTTTGCCTAAAACTCCAAAGTACGCCTATATTTTACGATTACTTCCCCAAAAATATACAGAATTTAAACATTGGCCCGTATTATTAAGCATTATAAAGCTTTGCCCCAAAGATAAAAACAATGAAGAGGAACTTTACCTTGAGAACGCCCCCAAGGAGAGGAACGAGTTTTCTCGCCTTATTTCTGGGCGTTTTCAATTTGACCCGGAAAGGGGAAACCGCTATGATATTTGGTTGAGTCAATAAGCAGATTTTTTAAATAATGAAAGGAGACTTACGATGCAAGAGGAAAACATTCAAGCCCTCTTTATCATCATCGATGACCCGGAGAAACTGGAGCCGGTCTTGGAAGTCTTGCTGGAATGCGAAATCCGGGGCGCGACGATTATGGAGACCCAAGGAATGGCGAAGGTTCTCGCCACCCATATTCCTATTTTCTTTGGACTCCGGGATTTGGCCAACCGGGAACACCAACATAACCGAACCATCTTTGCCATCTCCAAACACCCGGAAAAGATCGCGCAGGCAATGGAAAAACTGTCCGCCATGTTTCATAACTTCGAAGAGGCCTGTACGGGGATGATGTTCGTCCTTCCGGTGACCAAAGCGGTTGGTTTGGGACGAAAATTACCGTAAACATTGCTTGATGATAATTCAGGGGAAGGGTGTTTTGGCAATGAATGTTATCTTATATTTAGGAATAATTTTAATCACCGGTCTTGTTGCTGGAAAAGTAGTTAACCATTTAAAACTACCGGCGGTCACCGGCTATCTCCTCATCGGTTTACTGCTCGGCCCGTCGGTTTTTAATATAATTTCTGAGGAAACGATTACTGTCTTAACGCCAATCAATTCGATTGCTTTAAGTATTATCGCCTTTTCCATCGGCGGCGCACTATCGCTGAATGAAATAAAGAAATGCGGGAAAAGCGTGATGGTCATTACTGTCACACAGGCAATGGGGGCGTATCTTTTTGTTGCCTTAACCCTGCATTGCCTCTTAGGAGTGGAACTCCATTCCGCTCTGCTATTCGGGGCCATTTCCACTGCGACCGCCCCGGCGGCCACCATTATGGTCCTCCGGGAATACAAGGCCAAGGGTCCTTTGACCAGCAATCTGTTGGCCGTTGTTGCGCTCGACGATGCCTTTTGTTTGATCGCCTTTGGCATCACCATGGCGTTGGCGAAAATCCTCGCCGGGAAAGTCAGCGGGGGAGTGGCGGCGATGATTGCGGCGCCCCTTTGGGAACTATTCGGCTCAATCATTTTAGGAATCGTTTTTGGAGTTGTTCTTTTGCTCTTGGCCACTCGGCTTAAGGAAAAACCGGATAAATTGGTCCTGGCGCTGGGAATGGTTTTCCTGCAGGCCGGTCTGGCGGAGGTCCTGCACCTTTCCGCTTTGCTCGCCGGGATGACCATGGGTTGTGTCGCGGTGAATCTCCTGCCCCACCAGGCGGAAAAGATGTTCCGGTTGGTCAGTACCGTGGATACTCCGATTTATGTCCTCTTTTTCGTTTTAGCCGGGGCCAATTTACATCTGGGCCTGTTGGCCAAGGTTGGTCTAGTTGGGGTTGCGTATATTGTCAGCCGGGTCCTTGGGAAGATCGGCGGCGCCACTTTCGGTGCGCTGATTAGTAACGCCCCGGCGGTCGTCCGCAAGTATTTGGGGTTGGGCCTGGTTCCCCAGGCCGGGGTGGCCATTGGCCTTACCTTGCTGGTCCAGCAGGGTATGCCCGAAATCGCCGGTATGGTCACCACCGTTATCCTGGGTTCGGTCGTGGTTTATGAGATCATCGGTCCGTTCTTTGCGAAACTAGCGATTGTGAAAGCCGGTGAAGCGCACATTGCCGGTAATTAACCATGATCTTTTAGCAAGTTTACCCCTTTACAAGCCGGTGTTTTTCGGTTATAATAAGTGATGCGATGCCGAAGTGGTGGAATTGGCAGACGCGCTGCGTTCAGGGCGCAGTGGGAGTACTCCCGTGCGGGTTCAAATCCCGCCTTCGGCACCAAAAAAGTTTTTTACCTCCGTTGAATGACGGAGGTTTATTTTTTAGTTCAAAAAAGAAAGGGATCGCAGATTAATATGGCGAAAGGCCGTTTTTAGGGCGGCCTTTTTTGGTATAAAAAACCTTTTGGTCTAAAGTTGGGGTTGAAAGGAACAATCTAGACAAAATGGCGTTTATTTGGGTGATACTGAAGAAACAGGGGTTTGGCTTGCCGACTCTGCTGGCAAACCTTGGGCACCCTACCTTTATAAAAAAACAGTGTTTTTGTCCCTTTTTTATTCGGCTTGAACATAGGAGGGAGAACGGTTGCGGAAGAACATAATCTATGCCATGCTCTTGGGGGCGCTGATGGCGCTGGTCATTTCCCCGCTGGTTCCGGCGGCAGCCACGCAGGAGTTAAGTTTGGCGGAAGCGCTGGCGCTGGGGTTGGAGGCGAACTACGGAATTAAAAAGGCCTGGCTTACTTGGGAAAACGCCCGTCTTAATTATGAGCGAAACAAAGTCACAAGTACACTGGCCGGTTCGCGTCACACCCAGTTACAACTGGAATTAAATCTGTTGCAGGCGGAAGATAATTACCGGCGGACCAAAAACCAAGCGCTGCTTCAGATTGCCCGGAAGTATTTGGAGGTGCTCCAAACCGAGCAGGAAATAACCTGGCGCCAGAAACGGCTGGCGTGGGAGACGCTGACCCTGGAGCAGCTCAAACAGCGGGTGGCCCAAGGGTATGAGACCCGTTTGGCCTTGATGCGACAAGAGAACGAGTACCACCGCGCCCGTCTCGAGTTGAAAAAGGCGGAAGACAGCTATGAACAGTTACGGCGCCAGTTGGCGAAGGAGATCGGCTGGCCGCCGGACGGACCCGTCTTCCGTTTGCAGCCGGTGGAAACAGCGCTGACCTGGGAATTAAGCGAAACTGACTGTCAAAACCGGGCCCGCGCAAGCAGCCTTAGTCTGCGGGCGGTGACGCTGGAAGTAGAGCTGGCCCAGATTGCGCTGGAACGGGCACAGCTTGGTTCGGTACCGGCGGTTGAGCTCCAAGAACTTAAGAACAATCTGCAGCTTGCCTTGCTCCGCCAGGAAGAAACTGCGTGGGAGCTGGAGAACTCCGTCCGTCAGCAGTACGCGGCTTTAAAGCAACTGACGGAGGATTTGGCGTTGAACCGGGTTCATTTGGCCGCGGTCCGGGCGAATTTCGAAAAGGTCCAAAAACAATATGAAGTGGGACTTTTGAAGGAAGTAGACCGCCTGGCGGCCGAGGCCGAACTTCTCCAGGCCGAGTACCAAATGTTTAGTGCCGTTACCAATTATCAGCTCAAAAAGTGGGAATTCCAACAAATGCTGGGTCTGGACCTGGAGGTGTAAACGACCATGAAAAAAGGTAAATCTTTGCGTGTTTTCTGCTTTTTCCTGTTGCTGGTTCTCCTGGTCCGGCCCGTTCAGGGGCAAGAGGCTGCGGAACCGGACAGTTTGGCTGCAGTGATCGCCTGGGGCCTCGAACATAGCCCGTCCCTGATCACGCTGCGGCAAGAGGTGGAGCAGATCCAGCGGGAACTGGCCACCATCGAAACGAGTCTACGCTGGCAACTGAACTTAGACGGAGGCTTAAGCCTGTCCGGAACAGGAGAGAAGGCGGAACCACTCTCCGGCCGTGAGGAAACGGAACAGGTACGGGCCGGAATTACCGGCCGTAAAGCCTTCCGGTTCGGGCTTGCTTTGGAACCGCAGTTAACTTTAAAGAAGGATTTAAACACTGCGGCCGAACCGGAGGTCGGCTTTTCCTTCTCCCTCAACCAACGGCTTTTTCCTTGGGTCCCCTCGGCGGAAGAGCAGAGGTACCTGCGAACCCTGATTAATTTACAAAAAGCGGAGGCGAATCTGGCTTGGCAAGCGACCAGGATGAAGATTGAGTGGCTGGAAGGTTACCTTAATTTATTGCGTCTGGCGGAACAACTGGCGGTGGCGGAAGCCGAGTACGGCTTTGCCGTTGATGAGCTGAGGTTAACCCGGGAGCGGGCGGCGATCGGGGAAGCCGGCGAGATGCAGCTGCTCAGCGCTCAAGTCGCTTTGAAACAGGCGGAATACAAACGAAAACAAGCCGCCAACCGCTATCATGAGGCCGAGCGCCAGTGGCGGCTGGCGCTGGGGTTGCCGGCGGATTACCAAGTGAAGTTGGAAGAGGACAATAGTTACCTCCGGCAACTGCGGGCGGAGGTGCAAACGCAACCTGTGACCGCGCAAGACCATGCGGCCTATTTACAACGGCTGGAAGCCACCCATCACCAACTGGCCGCGAAACGTTTGGACCGTGCCCAGTTGGAACAGGATTGGCGGTGGAAACAAGGGGAGTATTGGCCGCAGGTGAACGGGGGCGGAACTTACGATTCATCCCGGCAGAGCTGGACCCTTAACCTGAACCTCAATTATCGGTTGTGGGACGGGGGGATCCGGCGGCTGGAGCGGGAGATGTACGAAGCCCGGCTGGAAACGGCGGACCGGGAGGAAGAGAGTTTACGCGCCCAGTTGGACACCGAACTACGGAGTTTGCTGAACGAGGTCGACTTGGCCGAATTGCAGGTCGAGGAGAAGGAGCTGGCTTTGGCCAAAGTGCGCTTGGAAACGGAGGTTTACCGGCGACAACGGGAAGCCGGTTTTCTGACCGAAAAAGACTGGAACTTGAAGCTGCTGGAGGAGAAAAGCGCAGAAATCGGTTATAAAGCAGCGACGGATCAGGTCTTGTTGAGCAAGCTCCGGCTGTTCCATTTGGTTGGCATGCTTTAAGCGCAACAACCGTTCCAAGGAAGGGTTTAAATAGAGGGGGTTCACCGATGAAGAAGAGAAAAAAACGTTGGCTCCTACCGGTAATTCTGTTTTTAGTGGTTGGTTTAGTGATCGTCTTTGCGGTTCAGGGCCGCCGGGCCAAACTGACCGGAAGCGGACCATTAAACCAGGAAATTCCGCCAAACGCCGTAATGAAGGTGGAAAAGGGCGATTTCCAAAAGACGATTACGGCCAGTGGCTATTTATCGCCCCAGCAGAGTAAGGATTTGGTTTTCAGTGTGAGCGGGCGCGTGGTCACCGATTACCTCCAGGTCGGGCGGCAGGTGAAGAAAGACGAGGTTCTGGTGGAGCTTGATTCCACCCGGCAAGAACTGGATTACCTCCAGGCAAAACGGGCCTATGATTTGGCGCTGATTAACGGTTTGGAACGGGAGATTAAAGAGGCGGAGTTAAATCTGAAGCTCGCCGAGAAGAACTTGACCGCCACGAAGTTACGGGCACCCTTTGACGGGATCATCACCCGCGATCTGGTGGATGTCGGCGATTACGTGGGGACGAGCGAACAGAGTGTGGTCGGGACGATCATCGCGGATGGTCCCTATGAAATTGAAGTGAAGATTAGTGAGAACGAAAGTCCACAGGTGGTGGTCGGGCAGCGGGCCGTTATCAGGGTGGAGGCGATTCCGGACCGGCGGTTCGAAGGCCGGGTAAAAGAGGTTGCCCTGCAGGCGGTGAACGAGAACGGCGTGGTCTCCTTACCGGTTAAGATTGTGTTGACCGAAGAATCCCCTTTGCTGAAACCGGAGTATTCGGCCGAAGTGGAGATCATTGTTGAGGAGATCAAAGACCAGGTGATGGTGCCGATTACTGCGATTTTTAATAACCGTGGCCAGGAGCAGGTGATGAAGATCGTGAATAACCAACCGGTACCGACACCGGTGGTAACCGGCCCGAGCAACGGATTTTCGGTGGTGATCCGGGAAGGGCTCGCGCCCGGTGATGAGATCATGATAAATACCTACCAGTTCGCCGGGAACAACAACTCCAATCCGGGTCAGCGTCAACCGGGCCCGCGCGCGGGAATCTAATTCGGCAGGTGAGAAGATGTTAATTCGCGTGGATAATTTGCAGAAGATCTACCGGATGGGTCCGGTCCAGGTAGAAGCCTTGAAAGGCGTTTCCTTTCAGATAGAAGCCGGGGAGTTTGTGGCGATCATCGGGCCGTCGGGCTCCGGGAAATCAACGCTCATGCACATCCTGGGCTGCCTCGACCAGCCGACCGCCGGCCGTTACTACCTGGATGGGCAGGATGTGAGTACGGTTTCCGATAATGAACTGGCCGCGATTCGGAATAAAAAAATTGGTTTTGTTTTCCAACAGTTTAATCTCCTACCGAAAGCCACCATTTTGCAGAATGTTTGTGTTCCCTTGATCTACGGCGGGGTCCGGGGACGCCGCCGCCAGTTGAAGCTGGCGGAGGAGGCCTTGCGCCAGGTGGGGCTGGGCGAGCGCTTACACCACCGGCCCAACGAGATCTCCGGCGGACAAAAACAGCGGGTGGCGATCGCCCGCGCTTTAATCAACAACCCGTCCTTGATCTTGGCGGATGAACCCACGGGGAACCTGGACTCCAAGACCGGACAGGAGATTTTGGGCATCTTTCGCCAATTAAACCAGAATGGGCACACCATTATTATGGTCACCCATGACCCGGAGATTGCCAGACAAGCCCGCCGGGTGATCCAGATCCGGGACGGTCTGGTGCAGAAAGACGAGGTGATCGCATGATTCTCGCGATTTTACGGATGGCCTTTGACAGCTTGACCGTGAATAAACTCCGTTCTTTCCTCTCGATGCTGGGCATCATTATCGGAGTGGGCGCGGTGATCGCCATTGTTTCGGTGGGTTCCGGGGCCCGCTCGCAAGTGACCAACCAAATCTCCCAGTTGGGCTCCAATTTAATTACGATCAGCCCGGGGATCCGCCGGGGAAGCGGCGGCCGGATCAGCTTTACCGCCACGGACGTCTTCACCATGGAACTGGCCGAGCAGATCCTGCAAAACTGCCCTTCGGTGGGGCGGATCATGCCGAATGTGCAGACCTCCGGCCTGTTGATTGCTGGGAATGCCAACTACCAGACGCAGGTGGTCGGGGTCACCCCCGTTTATCAGCAGATTTACGACTTCTATCCGGCCCGGGGCCAGTTTATCACGGAAGCGCACGAGGCCAACGCCACCAATGTGATGGTCCTGGGTTCCGGTTTGGCGAAAGAGCTTTTCCCCAATACGGATCCTTTGGGGCAAACGGTTAAGTTGTTCGTCCGTAACCGGCATCTCCTATTTGTGGTGGTCGGCGTGATGGAGGAGAAGGGGACCGGCGCGTGGGGGAACATCGAAAACCAGGCCTTTATCCCCGCCTCGGTCTTAATGAAGAAGATCAACAACCGTAAATACGTCAACGGCTACACTGCCCAGGCGGTTTCGGCGGCGGCGGCGAAAGCGGCCGTGGGTGAGATTGAATACTTCCTCACCCGTTACCTGGGCGGGGCGGATAAGTTCCGGATAACCAGCCAGGAGCAGCTTTTGGAGACGATTAGCCAGGTGACGGGGACCTTAAGTCTGATGCTGGGCGGGATTGCCGGCATCTCTCTCCTGGTGGGCGGGATCGGGATTATGAATATCATGTTGGTTTCGGTGACGGAAAGAACCAGGGAGATTGGGATCCGGAAAGCCCTGGGGGCCAAAAGACGCCATATTCTGGCCCAATTCATCATTGAGGCGCTGACGATGAGCGGGCTTGGTGGTCTCCTCGGCATCGGCCTCGGCTGGTTGGGGGCGGCCGGGGTGGCGCGGATCGGCGGTTGGCCGCTGGTGGTCACCCATACCTCGGTCTTGGTGGCTTTCTCCTTTTCCCTACTGGTTGGGTTATTCTTCGGGATTTATCCGGCCCGGAAAGCTTCGAAACTGGATCCGGTCATTGCCCTAAGTTATGAGTAAAAGCGCAATGTGTTAGAGTAAAGCTGTAATGGGTTGCGCGAGTAAAGCCCAAAGCCTTCGTGTTTTTCATCAGGATGATGTGGGCGAACCGGAGAAAGCGGGAGGAGTTCGTAAAAAAAGAGCGCTGTGGTCGGCGCTCTTTTTTCATCGGCTTTCATCGGCAAAGTTTTCTTAAAACTGCCGCTTTTTCCTTCCCAACGGGGCTGACCTGTTGTATAATGAACGTTAATATCTGTGAGCAGGATTCTGCCGCCTTTTATGGAAGATCCTGAAGATACTCTGAAGGAAAAAGGAAGAAAATATAGTCCGAGGTGAAAAGGATGGATGTCATGGCGGCAATCCGTGGGCGGCGGAGCATCCGCAAGTACGAAAGCCGCCCTCTTGCGGAAGAAACCTTGAGGCAGGTCCTGGAAGCCGCCCGCCTTGCCCCTTCAGCCCGGAACCGGCAGGAGTGGCGGTTTGTGGTGGTGAGGGATCCGTCCCAGATCCGGCGGGTGACAGAGGCGGCCGGCCAGCCCTTTATCGGGACTGCACCGGTGATCATCGCCGGGGTCGCCCTCAACCCCGAACGGGTGATGCGGTGCGGAGTACCGACTTATGCGGTGGATTTGACGATTGCCTTGACCAATATGATGCTGGCGGCGACCGCCCTTGGTCTCGGCACCTGTTGGATCGGCTCTTTTGACCAGGAAGAGGTGAAAAGGGTCCTGGCCATCCCCGCCCACTATATGGTGGCGGGATTGGTGCCCCTTGGTTATCCGGCGGAGAATCCGGAGGCCAGGCCGCGGAAACAACTGTCGGAGATTGTTTCCTACGACTATTTTTAGTTTGTTTCAAATAAAACGTAAAACGCTAAGTACGAAACGGAAGAAGGACGGGGAAATAATTGGAGTATCTTAGTCTTTATCGCAAATGGCGGCCACTGAGTTTTACGGAAGGCTTTGTCGGCCAGGAGCATGTGGTCCGGACTTTACGCAATGCCCTGCTGTATAACAAGGTGGCCCACGCCTATCTGTTTACCGGCCCCCGCGGAACCGGGAAAACATCGGCGGCGAAGATCCTGGCGAAGGCGGTGAACTGCACCGGGCGGGGCGAAAGCCCTGATCCTTGCAACCAGTGTCCCAGTTGCCAGCGGATCAACGACGGGGTTTCGCTGGATGTGTTGGAGATCGACGGCGCGTCCAACCGCGGGATTGACGAGGTCCGGGATTTAAGGGAAAAAGTAAAGTTTGCGCCGGTGGAAGGGAAATTTAAGGTCTATATCATCGATGAGGTTCACATGCTAACGACCGAAGCCTTCAACGCGCTTTTGAAGACATTGGAGGAGCCGCCGCCGCATGTGATCTTTATCTTTGCCACGACCGAGAGCCATAAAGTGCCGGCAACCATTCTTTCCCGGTGCCAAAAGTTTGATTTTAAACGGTTGACGAGCCAGGAGATCAGCGCCCACTTGGCCCGGGTAGTGGCGGCTGAAGGACTGACCGCCGAGGAGGAAGCCCTCCGTTTGATTGGTCAGGTGACGGACGGGGGAATGCGTGACGCTATTGGCCTTTTGGAACAGGGCCTGGCTTACGCCGAAGGGAAGCTAACCGCCGCCGATGTGCGGGCCGTCCTTGGTTTGGTGGAGAACGAGACTTTGCTGGCTTTGGGCGAAGCCGTCGCGGCTGCCAATCCGGCGGCCGGCTTTCGTTTGATCCAAAAGGCCAGTGCCGAAGGGAAGGATCTGCCTCTTTTTGCGCGGCAGATCGCCGGTTTCTTCCGGGATCTTCTCCTTTTGCTGTGGACAGAGACCGCGGACGCTGTGCCCTTCAGTCCGGCGGAAAAAGAAACCGCCCGGACCATCGCCGATAAACTGGGGCAGGCGAAATTAAAGCGGGGGGTTGGCCTCTTTCTCGAGGCCGGTTCGGCGGCCCGCCGGGGGACGGAGGGGAGCCTGCCGTTGGAGATGGCTTTTTTGCGCCTGTTAACGGAGGAGGAAACCGCACCGGACTCTGCCCTTGACCAGCTTGCACAGAAGGTGGCGGCGTTGGAGCGAAGGTTGGCGCAGCTGGAGGCGGCGCTCGGCAACCGGCCGCCCGCGGCGCGGGGACTGGCCGCCAAAGCGACACCCGCCCCGGCGGTGACCAGAACAGCCCCCGCTCCTGCGGCGGACAAAGCGGCCTTCACGCCTTCGGCGACGAAGGGGTTGGCGGCGACGCCTGCTTCGGCCCCGGCGGCGCCCACCCCGGCGTCCGTTGAATTACAACCCTTTGACCGCTGGGAAGAGGTTTTAGAAGGGGTCAAGCAGCGGAAAAGGACCGTTGAAGCCTTACTCCGGGAAGGAACCCCCATCGGGCGGCGCGGCAATCAACTCTTGATCCGCTTTACCCTCGAATTTCATTGGGAGAAAATAAGGGAGGTGGAGTACACCCGCCTCGTGACCGAAGTTTTACAGGAAGTCACCGGCGAAAAGCTGATCCCCCAATTTATTCTGGGAGAAGCAGGAAATAACCAGGCGGAGGAGAATTCTCCAGATTTACTCCGCAAAACTTTGGAACTTTTCGGTGGGGAAGTCACCGAAATCAAAGAGGAGGACCGATGATGGCAAACATGCAACAGGCTTTAAAGCAGATCCAGAAGATGCAGGCGGAAATGCAACGGGTACAGGAGGAATTGGCGACAAAAACCGTCACGAAAACGGTGGGCGGTGGGGTGGTTGCCGTAGAGATCAGCGGGGCCCTTGAGGTCAAAAAAGTGACGATTGAACCGGAAGCGCTGGAGGATAAGGAGATGCTCGAAGACCTCCTGGTCGCTGCGGTGAACGAGGCGATCAAAGAAGCGCAGGAATTATCCGCGGCGGAAATGGCCAAAGTGACCGGTAATTTGAAGATTCCCGGTTTACCCGGTGGACTTTTCTAGCGGTTAGCGCGCGATGACTCACTATCCAAAACCAATGAGCCGGCTCATCAAAGAGCTGGCCAAATTACCGGGCATTGGGCCCAAAACCGCCCAACGTTTGGCCTTTCACCTGTTTGCGATGCCCCGGGATGAGGTGGTCGGACTGGCGACAGCGATGGTGGAAGCGAAGGAAAGCCTGAAGTACTGTGACGTCTGCGGCCATCTGACCGACGAATCTCCTTGCCAGGTCTGCCAAGACTCCACCCGCGATCGCCACTTGCTTTGTGTGGTGGAGGAACCAAAGGATGTGATTGCCCTCGAAAAAACCCGGGAGTTCAAAGGAGTCTACCATGTTCTCCATGGTGCGCTTTCTCCCCTGGAGGGAATTGGCCCCGAAGAACTGACCATTGCCCAACTGATGCAGCGCCTGCAGACCAGAGAGATTAACGAAGTGATCCTGGCTTGCGACCCTGATATGGAAGGGGAGGCCACCGCTTTATACCTGGCCAAGATCATCAAACCGTTGGGGATCAAGGTTACCCGTTTGGCGCGCGGGTTGCCGATCGGAGGCGACCTGGAGTATATCGATGAAGTGACCTTGGGGAAAGCAATCGAGGGCCGGCAAGAACTTTAATGCGATGCGGTCGAAATAACTTCCTACTGGATGCGCAAGCTCCTGTAGGAGTTTTTCTTACTTTTAAACCTTCGCCTGCGGGGGCCAACGGAAGGAGGAGTTTAAATGGAGAGTAGGAAAGAAACGAGAGGTTTATGGGGGATCGCGCAGTTAACTGTCCGTAGCCTGATCCTGGGGGCGGTCGGTTCAGCGGTCATTACCGCCAGTTCGATGTATATTGCCCTGCGGATGGGTGCTTTACCGTGGCCGACCATTTTTGTGGCCGTGCTTTCCATGACCGTCTTAAAGTTACTGGGCAACACGACTTTAAAGGAGATCAGTATTGCCCAGACGGCCATGTCGGCCGGGGCGATGGTGGCCGGCGGAATGGCCTTTACCCTGCCGGGGCTTTGGATGGTCGGCGCCTGGTCGGGACCGCAGGTTCTGGCCGAACACTGGTGGGAAGTTCTGACGATTGCGTTGGCCGGAATGATCCTCGGGGCTTTGTTGACGTGGTGGTTACGGCCGAAGTATATCGAACAGAGCACTTCACCGTATCCCATTGGGAAGGCGGCGGCGCAGACGTTGATCACCGGCGACCAGGGCGGAAAGAAATCACAGCTGTTATTCGGGGCGATGGGGTTTTCCGCCGTCTTTACCTATCTCCGTGACCGTCTGGGACTGATCCCGGCGGCCCTGTCTTCCCGCTGGTTTACCGCCCGGCAGATGGAGGTGGGGGTCATGATCTCCCCGATGGCTTTAGGGATCGGGTACTTGATTGGCCCCTTGGCGACGGGCGTATGGTTTCTGGGAGCGGTCCTCGCTTATCTCCTGATTGTTCCGGTTGGCCCGGCGGTTGGGCTTTTGGCTTCGCCTGCGGCGGCGGCCGCCTTCAAGAACACCCTTGGTTTGGGCCTGATGGTCGGGACGGGGGTCGGGATTGTGGTTGCCTTTCTCCTCAATTTGGTACAGAATTTATCTAAAAAAGGGAACGCCGCCCAAAGCGGCGGGCAAACGGAAAAGACGGCAGCCCCGGCCAAAGGGGGGATCGGCATCCGGACCTTACAGATCGGTGGTGTTCTGATCGCCTATGGCTTCAGCCTGGTGGCGGGCGTACCACCATTGGCCGCCGTCTTACTGGTCGGAGGCGTTTTTGTGGCGACGGCGATGGCGGCGACGATCACCGGTGAAACCGGGATTAACCCCATGGAGATCTTCGGCATCATTATTCTTTTGGCGATTCGGGCCATGATGCCGGTGTCGACGACCGCCGCGTTTCTGATCGCCGCCTGTGTGGCGATTGCCTGCGGGTATGCCGGTGATATCCTCAATGACTACAAGTCCGGGTTTATTCTAAAGACGAACCCGAAAGCCCAATTCGTCTCGGAGTTGGTGGGCGGACTGGTGGGGACGGTCGTGGCCACTGTGGCAATGTTTGCTTTGATCACCCGTTTCGGCGGGGTTGGCACCGAGTATCTACCGGCGCCGCAGGCCAAAGCTGTCACTCAGATGGTGCACGGACTTGGCGACCCGGTGGTCTTTGGGAGTGCGGTGGCCGTTGGCGCCCTTTTGTACCTGGCGCGGGTCCCCGCGATGACGCTGGGGATCGGGATGTACTTGCCCTTTGCCATATCCTTCACTGTTTTTCTCGGGGGGCTAACGCGGCTGGTTTATGAACGGGTAAAACCGGGGGCGACGACCAACGGTGAGGTGGTGGCTTCCGGCCTTTTCGGCGGGGAAGGTATCGTTGGCGTGACCATCGCTATCGTCAGCATGTTGACCGGAGCGTAGAGGAGGGGGACGTCAAGATGGGTATGGTGATCGGGATCGATGTCGGGGGCAGCACGACGAAGATCGTCGGTCTGCATGACCATAAAGTGTACAGTCCTTTGTTGGTGAAAGCCAACGATCCGGTGGCGTCGATTTACGGCGCTTTTGGCAAGTTTATCAACGCCAACGGACTGACGTTGAACGATATCGAACACGTCATGATTACAGGGGTAGGTTCTTCCTATATTCACCAACCGCTTTATGGGATCCCCACCACCAAGGTGGACGAGTTCCGGGCCATCGGGAAAGGCGGCTTGTTCCTGAGTAAGCTGCCGCGGGCGATTGTGGTGAGTATGGGGACGGGGACGGCCTACATCATGGCCGATGAACAGGGGGAGGTCCATATGGGGGGAACCGGGGTCGGCGGCGGGACCCTCCTGGGGCTCTCCAGTAAAATGTTGAACATCCGGCATTTTGACGATTTGATCGCCATGGCGGAGGGGGGGAATCTGGCGCATATCGATCTGAACATCGGCGATATCACCCAGGACCAGATCGTCGGTTTGCCGCCGGAGACCACTGCTTCCAACTTTGGAAAGATTAGTGACCTGGCCACGAAGGCCGATATCGCGCTGGGCATAATTAACCTGGTCTTCCAGACCATTGGGATGTTGGCGGTTTTTGCCACCCGGATTTACAATACGCGGGACGTGGTCTTAACCGGGAATCTGACCACCGTTCCCCAGTCCCAGGCAATCTTTGAAATGTTGCACCGCATGTATCAGGTGCAGTTCCATACACCGCCCTACGCCGAGTTTGCCACGGCGACGGGGGCGGCCTTATCCTTGCCGACGGCGGGCAATCGCCTCTAAGAGCGGGGGAAGATAGGCGTCGTCCATGACGGGGGTCCCCAGGCGGCGGCCGGCGAAGCTGCCGTGATAGTCGGAGCCACCGGTGACCAGGAGGCCGTGCTTTTGACAAAAACTAAGGTAAAAGGCGGTTTCTTCCGGGGAATGGCTGCCGGCAATGGCTTCCAGGCCTTCGATCCCCCAACTTAAGATGGTCTGTTGGAATGAGGGTCTGCTCATTAACTTGATGTCATCTTCCACATATAGACCGGGGTGGGCGAGGACCGGGACACCGCCCGCCGCCTTGATCGCTTGAATTACCTCTTGCGGCGGGGTGAAGGTAATGGTGATGTAGGCCGGTCTCCCTACCCCAAAATATTTATCAAAATATTCACTGACATCACGGACCAGGCCCATTTCCTTCATGGTGTTAAACATGGGCCAGGCTCCCGCTTCCGGGTGGGCTTTCCAGTAGTTGTAACGATCCCGGTCGATTTTAATCGCCAGTTTTTCCAGAGCGGCGATGGAGTCTTCTTCACTTTGGTCCCAGGCCTTCTGGTTGAAGGTCAGGACCTCGCGGAGTCCAGGATGGGCGGGATCGATGCCGTACCCTAAAATATGCAGGCTGATGTCCGGGGTGTAACTGGCCGACACTTCCACCCCGGGGATGAAGACCAAACCCAATTCGGCGGCCACGGCAGTACCCGCGGCGAGGGACGCGGTGGTGTCGTGATCGGTGATCGACACGGCGGAAAGCCCAAGCTTGACCGCTTCCGTAAGCAGCTGTCGGGGGGAGAGGGTTCCGTCGGAAGCATGGGTATGGAGGTGCAAATCGATAGCCATCCGATTACTCCTTTACTTTTATTGAGTTTAAAGGAACTGCTTTATTTATTGTTAACCCACGTAGAAGGCTTTTTGGTCCCGATAATCTCTGATTAAATATAAACTGCACCGCTTTATTTGTCAAGAAATAGCTTTTGCTTGACGGAAATGGAGGGGGGAGCCATCAAACAGCGACGAGCGGCAGGGACAGGTGACGAGAAGATAGGTAAGAAAGGAGCGATGCAAATGGGAGAGGAGATCAGACAACTGGCCGCCCGTATTAAAGAGATCCGGGAGATCGAAGGGTTATCCTCGGAGCAACTGGCGGCGGATCTTGAGATCACGCCCGAACTCTATTTAAGCTACGAAAGCGGGGAGGAGGATATCCCGGTCGGGATCCTGTACCGGATTGCGCGCCGGTTTAAACTGGAACTCAGCGCGCTGCTGACCGGGGAGGAGCCCCGGCTTCGCAGCTACGCCATTACCCGGAAAGGGCGGGGGGTTTCGGTCGAAAGAAGAAAGGCCTATAAGTACCAGAGTCTGGCCTACAATTACATCGATAAAAAAGCCGAGCCTTTTCTGGTGACGGTCGAGCCCAAACCCGACACGCAGCCGGTCGAACTGAACAGCCATCCGGGACAGGAGTTTAATTACGTCCTTTCCGGGACCCTTCAGGTTTTTATCGATGGTTATGAGGTGGTTTTGTATCCGGGCGATTCGATTTATTTCGATTCCGGGATCGAACACGGCATGAAGGCGCTCAATGGCGAACCGGCCCAGTTTTTGGCGGTGATTATCTAGCCGTTTGGTGCCGGAGCGGAATCTTTGCTTGAGGCCAGGATAGGATAGCGACAATAGAAATGAGGAGAGAAAAGTGCAGGTGACAGTGGATGAAGGAATACGTAACGGGTGAGTATCAATCTTACGAAGAGTTTTTGCACCAGTTTAAACTGGAAGCACCGGCGAATTTTAACTTTGCCTATGATGTGGTTGACCGGATCGCGGCGGAGACCCCGGACCGGGTGGCGCTGGTCTGGTGTAATGAAGAAGGAGAAAGCAAGATCATCAGCTTTGCGGAGATGAAAGAGTACAGTGACCGGGTTGCCTGTTTTTTGAAACGGGTTGGCATTAAAAAGGGCGACAAGGTGATGTTGATCTTAAAACGCCGTTACGAATTCTGGTATACCCTCCTGGGCCTCCATAAAGTGGGGGCGACGGCCGTTCCGGCGACCCACCTGCTGACCGCCCAGGATATTATTTACCGGAACCAAGCGGCGGAGGTGAAAATGATTATCGCCGTGGCCGACCCCCAGGTGCTGGCCCACGTCGAGGAGGCCGCGCCGGCTTCCCCCAGTCTCCAGTGGAAAGTGATGGTGAACGGGGAAGAATCGCGCCCGGGCTGGCTTAATTTTACCCGGGAAGTGGCCGCCTCCGAACCGGTCTTTCCGCGGACGGCGGCGGAGGAAGTGACGCCGGAGGATATTTCCCTGCTCTATTTTACCTCGGGTACGACCGGACACCCGAAGATGGTGGCCCATAACTTCCAATATCCTTTGGGGCATGTGGTGACCGCCAAATATTGGCAGCGGGTGAAAGAGGGCGGCTTGCATCTGACCGTGGCGGAGACCGGCTGGGCGAAGGCGGTCTGGGGGAAGATTTACGGACAATGGATGGCCGGAAGCGCCGTTTTTGTCTATGATTTTGACCGTTTTAACGCCCAGAATTTACTACGGATGCTCGAGAAATATAAGGTAACGACCTTTTGTGCCCCACCGACGGTCTACCGTTACCTGATCAAAGAGGACCTCGGCAGTTATGACTTGTCCGCTTTGGAATACTGTGTAGTGGCCGGGGAGCCGTTGAACCCCGAAGTTTATCACCAGTTTTACAAGATGACCGGCCTAGAACTTCGTGAAGGCTATGGACAGACCGAATTGACCGTGGCGATTGCCACTTTCCCCTGGCTGAAGCCGAAACCCGGTTCGATGGGCAAACCGGCGCCCGGTTACGAGGTGGAGCTTATCGACGACGAGGGGCATCTCTGTGAGGTTGGTGAGGTCGGGCAGATTACGATCCGGACTGACCGCCACAAACCGCTGGGTTTCTTTGCCGGCTACTACCGGGATCCCGAAAAAACCCAGGCTGTTTGGCATGACGGCCGTTATTATACCGGGGATACGGCCTGGCGTGATGAAGACGGTTATTATTGGTTTGTTGGCCGGGTGGATGATGTGATTAAGAGTTCCGGTTACCGGATTGGCCCCTTCGAGGTGGAGAGTGCCCTGATGGAACACCCGGCGGTTTTGGAATGTGCCGTGACCGGTATTCCCGATCCGGACCGGGGGCAAGTGGTCAAGGCGACGGTGGTCCTAGCTCCGGGTTATACCCCCAGCGACCAGTTGGCAAAGGAACTGCAAGAGCACGTCAAGCGCGTGACCGCACCCTACAAATACCCGCGGGTGATTGAGTTCCGTTCGGAGCTGCCCAAGACGATCAGCGGGAAGATCCGGCGGGTTCAAATTAGGGAAGAGCACCAGAACAGGTAGATTTATTAACAAATGTTAAAAATTCCTTTGTGTTTCCTTTAAATTGTTGCAGATTATAACGATCTTTTATACAATTAATGGAGGTAAAGGGATCCGGGACGGCTGTGTACACAGCCGTTCATTACCATTTAACTCTTATTTCATAAAGGAGGTACTTATTTAATGACGGTAAAAGTGGGCATCAACGGGTTTGGTCGTATTGGCCGGCTGGTCTTCCGTGCTGCGGTGAATAACCCACAGGTGGAGATCGTGGGGATTAATGATCCTTTTATCGACCTGGACTATATGGTTTATATGTTAAAGTATGATACCGTGCACGGCCGCTTCCAGGGCGAAGTCAAGACCGAAGGCGACAAGCTGGTGGTCAACGGGAAGAAGATTGCGGTTTATGGCTTTATGGATCCGACGGAGATCCCCTGGAGTGATTGTGGTGCCGAGTATATCGTTGAGTCCACCGGTGTTTTCACCGTGACGGAAAAGGCATCCGGCCACTTCAAAGGTGGAGCGAAAAAAGTGGTCATCAGCGCGCCGTCGAAAGATGCGCCCATGTTTGTGATGGGTGTCAACCACGACAAGTACACCAAGGATATGAATGTGGTCTCCAACGCATCCTGCACCACCAACTGCTTGGCTCCGCTGGCCAAAGTGATCCACGAAAACTTCGGGATCGTTGAAGGGTTAATGACCACCGTGCACGCGACCACCGCGACCCAGAAGACGGTGGACGGCCCCTCCAAGAAAGACTGGCGCGGAGGCCGGGCCGCCAGCGCGAATATTATTCCTTCCTCGACCGGTGCGGCCAAGGCTGTCGGCAAAGTCATTCCCGAACTCAACGGCAAATTGACCGGTATGGCCTTCCGGGTGCCGACCATCAATGTGTCGGTCGTTGATCTGACCTGCCGTTTGGCGAAAGGAGCCACCTACGACGAGATTAAAGCCGCCGTCAAGAAAGCTGCGGAGAACGAGCTCAAAGGGATTATGGCCTACACCGAGGACGATGTGGTCTCCTCCGACTTCATCGGCGATCCCCATACCTGTATCTTTGATGCCAAAGCCGGCATTTCCTTGAACGATAACTTTGTGAAGCTCGTGGCCTGGTACGACAACGAGTGGGGTTATTCCAACAAAGTTCTCGATCTCATCTGCCATATGGCCAAAGTTGACCAAAACTAAGGAGCTTCGACTATACATATCCAGAGAAGGGTGTCCAAAACGGGGACACCCTTTTTTCTTCCCTTATAACTGTTGTAACAGATGCGCGGGAACCGCTTTTCCTTGGGTATGTAAAGAAGAAAACCGGCCACCGCTTCATCCTCTTGGGGGAAGCGGCCAACGGTGATATCTTGCAAATGGGTTTTACGCCGGCGTATCAATGCCGTTTCCGGCCGGAAGGGGAATCTCCGGAGAACTGGTGTCTGTTGCTGGAGGCCCGGGCGAACGGGGGAGGCATTTACCCGGTGATCGTCCTGTGGGTAAATAAAGAAACCTATTTGCCGGTGGCCGGCGAGTTTTATGCCCGCAGCGGGAAACTGCTAAAGAGTATTGTCTATCAGGAATACCGGACCGTCCTGGGCAAGCCGGTGGCGATGAAGGTGACGATCCGTGACGGCACGCAACCGGACCGCTACACGGTGATGGAATATATCAAGCTGGTTGAAAAAAGTCTGCCGCCGCATTATCACTGGCAACTGGCCTTGCCTTTGCCGGAGTCGTTGTTGAACCCGGAAAAGATGATACCGGGGCCGGAATCGACCTGAACGGTCTCCTCTCTTATGGCGAACAATGGAAGACCGGTTTGAGTCTGGCCAAGGTTTGGGGTGACCGGTTGGAAACCCACGTAGAACTGGGTTGGGAAGAACGGGAAGAAAGCCAGGCCCAACAGGTAAATAAACTGTTCCGTGCCCTGCTGGCGGAGGAGACGGGGGCCGGTCCGCCTCCGCTTAAGGCGACGACGGCGCAGGGCAGCCTTAGCTTTTTGGTTTTTACCTCCACAGGCTGCTCGTTCAAGAGTAGCTTTTTCTTGTCCCCATAATTCTGGCGGACCGGTGGCGGGTGACGCGAAGATTTTTTAGTAGGAAATCGAAAAAAAAAAGTCGAATTAAAAAAGTATATAAGGCATATTCCATAATTGCAATAATTTTACCGCCATTAATTAAATTGTTTGGAGGTCGTTGCAGATGAAATCAAAAGTATTTTTCACCGATATGCACGTGTCGAAGGGCCAAAATCTACAACAGAAGCTTTCCCGTCTCATTAAAAGTGCCGGGATCGACCGGATTGAGTTTGACAAAAAGTTTGTGGCGATCAAGGTTCATTTCGGCGAGCCGGGGAATCTGGCCTACTTACGGCCAAATTACGCCAAGACCATTGTGGATCTGGTGAAGGAACGGGGCGGAAAGCCCTTCCTGACCGATTGCAATACTTTATACGTGGGGGGTCGGAAAAACGCCCTGGATCATCTGGATTCGGCCTACCTGAACGGATTTTCGCCCTTTTCCACCGGTTGCCACGTGTTGATCGCGGATGGTTTGAAAGGGACGGATGAAGTCCTGGTGCCGGTGGAGGGTGGCCAACATGTAAAGGAGGCGAAGATCGGCCGCGCGATTATGGATGCGGATATCGTGATCTCGCTGAACCACTTTAAAGGGCATGAACTGACCGGTTTTGGCGGTGCGTTGAAGAATATCGGGATGGGGAGCGGCTCGCGGGCCGGCAAGATGGAGATGCACAGTGCGGGAAAACCCTCGGTCGACCATGAAAAGTGTGTCGGTTGCGGCGTCTGTGCGGAAAACTGTGCCCACGACGCGATTACCATCGTGGACGACAAGGCGACGATTGACCTTGAAGTCTGTACGGGATGCGGGCGCTGTATCGGTGTTTGTGCGGTGGATGCGGTTGAGGCGGCCGGCGACGAGTCCATCGAGATCTTGAACAAGAAAATTGTCGAATACACCTGGGCGGTGTTGCACGGACGCCCCCATTTCCACATCAACCTGGTCATTGACGTGTCGCCCTACTGTGATTGCTATGGGGGAAATGATATCCCCATCGTGCCTGATGTTGGTATGTTTGCTTCTTTTGACCCGGTGGCTTTGGATGTGGCTTGTGCGGACGCGGTGAACAAGCAACCGGTGGTGGCCGGCAGCATGCTTGCCCAAAGCAGCCGCACCCATGGGGATTATTTCACCGATATCTACCCCGAAACCAACTGGCGGGCGGCGATTGACTACGCAGTAAAGATGGGGCTGGGCCAGAAAGAATACGAGTTGATTACGGTATAAAGGAAGAAGCCCTTGGCACACCTTCCGGTGCAGCCAAGGGTTTCTTCTTTTTGGACCAGGAGCGTAAAGCAGGACCGTTGTTCTTGTTCAGTGGGTAACCTGGGCTTCCTCGCCAACCCGCGCCGGCTGTTCCCCCATGGGAAACCGGGCGGCTTCTTTTCGCCGGTAGCCCAACTCCACCCCGGTGATCTCCGCCACCGTCGGGATGAGCGCGCAGAGGTCCCGCCGGTCCACCTCGGACAAGGCTTTTTTCCCCAGCGCAACCGTCCCCAAGACCATCTCGGCGACGCAGGAATTCAAGTAGTTGGTGAGGCTTTGGGCGGCGCGGTCGATATCCAGTTTGTCTTTGAGCCGCCCGCTGTACAAGACCAGTTGGGTCGGGGGCTCAAAGGGACTGGTCTCCACCATTTGGGTATGGATCATCGCCATCACCGCCGCGGTGCCGATGTAAACGGCATCAGCCCCCAGGGCCATGGCCTTGAGGAAATGATCGGGGGAGAGGAGCCCGCCGGCGGCGATGAGGGAAACCTGGTCGCGTACGCCTTTTTCCTCCAGATAATCGGCCGCCCGGACCAGGGCGTACATGGTGGGTAAACCGAAACTGTCGGCGATCAGGGGTTGACCGGCGTGGGTTCCCGCTTCCGCCCCGTCGATGACGATGACATCAACCCCGGCCGCCAGCGCCAACTCGATCTCTTCCTCCAGGTAGTGGGAGGCGGCAAACTTATAGGAGATGGGGACGCCACCGGTTTCTTCCTTTAACCTGGCCACCAAGCGTTTCAGGTCTTCCCCCGATTTCAGTCCGGGGAGGCGGGAGGCGATCACCGCATCCTCCCCTTCTTTCAGACCGAAGATCTGCCGGAACTCTTCATCAATCTTGTCGGCTTTCGTCGTTTGCGGGGCCGACGCCTGGGCCCCTTGGCCCAGCTGGATCTCGACCATGTCGGCCATAGTGTAGAATTCTTTTTTATTCCCGTGGGGCCATTGCCCGCGGTGGTATTGGTAGATATATTTGGCCGCCAACTCGCGCTCTTCCGGTATATAGGCTCCCTCGCCCGTATTGATGGCGGTCCCCGCCGCGGTGGCGGCCTTGGCCAAAGCAAAGCGGGCTTGTTTACTGATGGCACCGCCGTAGGACATCCCGGAGATGATGATCGGGATCGCCAGCTCCAACGGGCGTTTCGCTTTCGGCCCTAGTGTGACTTTCGTCTCGACGCTTTTTTCGTCAACGGTCGGTAAGCGGACCAGATGCACCGGGTTGAACAACAATTCCTGCCAGGGCGAGAAGTGATAGACGGTGCCGAAGGGGCGGCCCAAAGGCTTCCCTTTCTCGGCACGCAGGACAATCTCCATCAGATCGCGGGGGGTTACCTTCATTGTCGTCGAGATGAGCTCCCAAAGATTCTCGACATATGGGTCGCGCATTAAACGGAGAAGCAATTGGTCGGCGATCCTGTCGATCAGGGTACGACTGATTTCTTCGATTAGACCCATACTAATTCGCTCCTTTCCTGCTGCTGGTTTTCTCTGGTCAGTTGGGAGACAAGACCCGGGAAGATGGGAGCAGCCGTGTGGATCTGGACGATCGCCGGTTCCGGACTGTGCAGCGCCGAAGGTAAAACCGTGTCCAGTTCGGCCGAATCATGAACGGTATAACCCTTTCCGCCGCAGGCCCGGGCAAAGGCGGCAAAATCCGGGGTGTGCAGCCGGGTTACTCCATAGTCCAGCGCCATGAGTTCCATGCGGTCCCGCTCCATTGCCAACCAGTCATTTTTAAAGACGATTACCTTACCCATTGAGCGCCAGCCCCCGGAGACCAGGATTTTTTGGCGGGTTCCGTTAAAGAGGCGGTTAAACCAGACGGTATGGTCGCCCACGTCCAAGCAGATTACGGCATCAGCGTCGACGGCGGCTTCGATGGCTTTGATCGCCCGGCCCGGTGGGACCGGCGCGCCTTCGGCTTCGTATTCGGGCGCAATCGTGGCCTGCCAATCGGCTTTCAACTCCTGCAGCCGCCGCTGCCAGCAGGGTTTTTCTCTTTTTTGGAGACCTGCTTGTAAACGGGGGAGCAGGTGGACAAGGTCGCCAACGAGGCCGTAGGCGACCGGGATCCGCCCGCCAATGTTGGCGGGGACGGTGTCGATCTGGACGATGGCGAGCTGGTCGGGCAGGTAAAGTTCGGGCCACCAGGTCGCGCCGGCGATGAGGAGCAGGTCGGCTTCGGCCAGCATCCGGCTGGATGCCTCGCTGCCGCCCGGGCCGAGCCCCCCGAGGACGAGGGGGTGGGCGTCGGGGACGATCCCTTTGGCGGGCATGGTCAGCGTAATTCCGCTCTCCCAGTGGGCGGCGAAGTCCAAGAGCAGCGGGCCCAATCCGCAACACCCGCGTCCGGCCAAAATCGCGGGGCGTTCAGCCTGGTTCAAAAGGGGCAAGACCGCGTCGATCACCTCCGGACTGGATTGGGGCTTGGTGTTGAGATAAGGTTCGGGCGGACGGACCGGCTGGGTGGCGGGGCGGGACCACAGGTAAACCGTTCAGGAGATTGGCGATTCCCGGACCGCTGGTGGCAACACAAACCCCAAGTTCGCCAGTGTATTTGGCGTAAGCTGACGCCATGAAGGCCGCGGTCGCTTCGTGGTTTACACTGTAAAACTGCAGACCAGGATGGGCTTCGAAGGCGGCGAGGAGCGGGAGGATGGCATCCCCCGGCACCCCGTAAACGGCCTTGACACCCCAGGCGGCCAGTTGTGCCGCCACCCACTGGGCAATGGTTTGCGTGGACATATTTGCCTTGCCTCCTACAATGGAAAGTAAATTTTTCCTTCGAAGAAAATTTAGCAAGTTACGCCTCGATCCGGATCGCGTGGGCAACGCAAGGAATGTTGTCGCCCTGCTGAACCGAGGTGGTACTGTGGAGGGAACCGGTCCCGACCAGCAGGATCCGGTGGATTTCCTGGCGTTGGAATCGCTTATACAGGTGCCCATAGGTGACCAGGGCGGATGCGGCACAACCGCTGCCGCCGGCGTGGACATCCTGTTTATCCAGATCGTAAATCATGATCCCGCAGTCGGAGAAGTTGTCACCAAGCTTCAAACCGCTTTCCGCCAGTTCCTCACGGCAAAGTTCAAAGCCGATTTTCCCCAAATCGCCGGTGACAATCAGATCGAAGACGTTGGGATCCCAACCGGTGTCTTCAAAGTGTTGACGGATGGTGTCCGCGGCGGCGGGGGCCATTGCCGCCCCCATGTTTAACGGGTCGGTGGAACCGAGATCGACTACCCGGCCGAAGGTCACGGCGGTAATTTTTGGTCCAGGCCGGTCATAACCGAGCAGCGCGGCTCCGGCCCCGGTTACGGTCCATTGTTGGTACGGGCGGCGTTGGGCCCCGTATTCGGTGGGGAAACGGTATTGCCTTTCCGCCGTGGAATTATGGCTGGAGGTGGCGGTGAGGACCGTTCCGGCAAAGCCGCCGTCCAGGAGCATTGCTCCAAGACCAAGACCGAGGGCGGCGGTGGAACAGGCACCGTAGAGGCCAAGAAATGGGATGTTTAAGGTGGCGGCAGTAAAGTTGGAGGAGATAATCTGGTTTAATAGGTCCCCGGCCAGAAAGAGATCGACTTCCCCCGTTGGGCAGGAAGCATGGTCCAGGGCGAGCTGACAGGCCCGGGTCAAAATTGAACGCTCAGCTTTTTCAAAGGTTTTTTCGTTATTCCGCGGGTCGGTGAGGATTTCATCAAAATCGGCCTGTAAAGGACCCTGCCCTTCGATAGGGCCGGCGACGGTTCCGGTGCTGATTATCACAGGCGGATTGGTAAAATAGTAGGTTTGCTTTCCTGTTTTCTTCCCCATGTTTGTTCCCTCTTACCAATTGGCTTTGTTTTGGGGTTTTTTAGTGAAAAATGGCGTGGATCAGGCCAAAAACAAAGGCGGTCATTACGCCGAAGGTAATCACGGCCCCGGCCAGGGTGAACATCTTGGCGCATACCCCGTAGATTAAGCCTTCTTCCCGGAACTCCAAGGCCGCGGAGACAACCGAGTTGGCAAAACCGGTCACCGGAACGGCGAGACCCGCGCCGGCGTATTTGGCCAGCTTATCAAAGACGCCGAACCCGGTTAAGAGGGAGCCAATCAAGATCATGGTGGCGGTGGCCGGATTGGCGGCTTCTTTGGGCGGTACTCTCATAGTTACGGTGTAGAAGTCGATCAGGGCCTGGCCAATCAGGCAGACGAGGCCGCCGCTGAAAAAAGCGAGCAACGCGTTGCGCAGATAATCCGGTTTGGGTTCGGCCTGTTTCACTTTGTTCTGGTATTTTTGTTGTTTGGGGGTTAACTTTGGTTTTGCCACTTCCTTCACCTCCCTTTTAACTTCTCCAGGGGAGGGGTTTTTATGCCCGGGAAAAGGGACAAAATTAGGAAGAGCAGTGGCGGTCGATAATAGTGGGCGGCCGAAATAACAGGAGGTAAGAAGAAGGTAAATCAGGGAGGGAAGAGGATGGGGATAAAGAGATAAGCAGAAAGGAAAGCAGGGGGAGACGGTGACCCGGGTTTTAGAAGCTTATGTGGGGGAGTATGCCAGCGGCAAAAGTGAGAATGCTATAAACCGCGGATGTCAATTGGCCAGAAGCGGGCGGCGGGTGCGTCTGGTCGATCTGGATCTGGTGGAACCCTTTTACACGTTGCGCCCGCTTAAACGCCGCTTGGAACGGGAGGGGCTCGAGGTTTTGGCCTGGGAGACCAGTGAACTGGTGGGGCTCGGCGAGGCGGCGATTCCTTTAAAAAAAGAGATGAAGACGGCCCTGAACTTTGCGGGCGATGTTATTATCGATGTCGGTTACGGTGTTGACGGCCGTAAACAGCTCAACCTGATTACCGACGGCTTTGTCCCGGGGGCGGACGGTCCGCGCCTCCGTTTGTTGATGGTCGTGAACACAACCCGTCCGTTGACCTCCTCGGTCCCTTTGATCGTGGCTTATGTTCAAGAGTTTGGGGCGGTGGATGGCTTGATCAACAACACGCATCTGGGGGCGGAAACAACGGTGGAACTGATCCAGGAAGGAGCCGTGATGGTGACGGAGGCCGCCCGCCGGCTCGGCCTGCCGGTGGTGGCCACAGCCGCCCTGCGGCCGTACGCCCGCCGGATCGGGGCGTATGACCGGATGGGTAATCCGGTACGGCCTTTGGACCGCTATATGGGAGAAGCCTTTTGGTGAAGGGAAGGGTCACTGGGAAGACGGTCCGCGTCACGGTTCCGTCTTGCGGTTCCAACCATTTTACCCAGGAAAGGTGGGCAGGATGATGACGAAAACAGAATTAACCGGGGAATTTGAGGGCCTGCTCCAGAAGGAGCAACGGAGTTTTATGACCGGGAACGAAGTGGTGGCTTGGGCCGCGCTGGTGGCGGGGGCCGATTTTATGTATGGTTATCCGATCACGCCCCAAAACGAGATTATGCATTATTGGTCCCGCCTTGCCCCCCATTTTGGGCGGGGATTTCTCCAGACGGAGGACGAAATGTCGGCCGGTTTTGCGATGCTGGGCGGTGCCTTGGTCGGAAAGAAGACCTTTTGTGCCACGGCCGGGCCGGGCAATATTCTGATGCAGGAACCGATCGCCATGGCGGAGATGATGCGCATTCCGGGGGTCTGGATTATCCAGCAGCGGGGGGGGTCCCTCCACGGCGACCGTCATCTATTCCCAGCAGGAATTGCGCCTCACCACCGCCGGGGGTAATGGCGAAGGCCTGCGCATCGTTTATTCCACCGCTTCCCACCAGGAACTGTTCGAGTATACAATCAAGGCGTTTAACCGGGCTTGGCAGTATCGTTTCCCCACTTTTGTCCTGGGCGACGGGTACCAGGCAAAAATGCGGGAGGCGGTTACCATGTTCCGGCCGGAAGCGAAAGGGTGGACGCTGGTTCCTTCCGAACCGCTGGTCCGGCGACCAGGGATTCCGGCTTTGGACCGGGAGCCGGTCCATCTGCGGAACACGTTTAATATTGAAGAAGAGTTGTACGAACGCTTAGCGGATCATTTGGCCGCTTATGAACGGTTGACGCCGGAGGTCGTCGAGTGGGAGGTGGAGGTGGATCCGGAAACAGAAGTTTTGTTGGTGGCCCACGGGATTGTGGCCCGGGCGGCGAAACAGGCCCGGAAGATGCTGAACGAGCAAGGATACAAGGCCGGCTATTTCCGCCCGATCACCGTCCGGCCTTTTCCAGGTGCGGCGTTACGCCAAGCGGCCGGCGCCAATCCTAGCCTTCGTCTCCTGGTGGTGGAGTCGGCCTACGGACAGTTGCTGTCGCTGGTTAAAGCGGAGCTTTATGGGCTCACCAACCCGATCGATGCTTTATTAAAACCGGGGGTTGGGGTGACGGCGGAAGAGATCGTGGCGGCCGTCGTCAAGCAAACCCCGAAGGAGGCTGCTCATGGTGGATGAGAAAACAACGGTGGACCGGGAACCGGCCAAAAACCCGGCGATGCCCCTTTCCTGGCGGAAAGAGACCAAGCCCCACCGCTTTTGTCCCGGGTGCGGCCATGCCATTGCCCTTAAAGCTTTGGGCGAGGTCGTTGATGAACTGGGGATTCTGGACCGGGTCCTGTACGGTTGCGATATCGGTTGCTCCCTTTTAAGCTGGGACTTTTTCAACTTTGACAGTGTCCAGACCCACCACGGGCGGACCATACCGCTGGTGGTCGGCGCGAAGCGCGCTAGGCCGGAAACGATCGGGATCGCCTATATGGGCGACGGCGGGGGTTATGCCATCGGCGCCCAGCATTTGGTCAACGCCGCCCAGCGGGGGGACCGGATCACCGTCATTTTGGCCAACAATACTTTGTATGCCATGACCGGGGGGCAGTTGGCGCCGACCACCTTACCGGGGCAGAAGACCGGAACCACTCCGTACGGGCGGGATATAAAAAAGACCGGTCCCCCGCTGCAAGGGCCGGAACTGGTGGCGGCCATCGCGGCGGACGGTGCTTACGTGGCCCGGGGAACGGTCGGGGATTACCCGCAACTGAAGCAGTTTTTGAAGAAAGCCCTCCGCAACCAGATGGCGGGGCGGGGCTTCTCCTTTGTGGAGGTTTTGTCGACTTGCCCCACCAACTGGCGGACCGATGCCAAACAGACTTGGGCCTTTCTCCAGGGGGAGATGGCCCGCTACTTTAAAGTAGGCGAGTTTAGGGTCCCGGAACCGGCGACCGGAGGGGAGGAGCAGAATGGCTGAGAGAAATGTACTGAAGATTATTATTACCGGGGAAGGGGGCCAGGGGGTACAGACGATCGGTGAGCTACTAGCCGAAGCGGCTTTCCAAGCGGGGAAGCAGGCCTTATATATCCCCAACTTCGGTGTGGAGCAACGGGGCGGGGTCTCCGTGGCTTATGTCCAGATTGCCGACGAGGCGATCGGGGCGCCCAAATTTGCCAAAGCCGATCTGCTTACGGTGTTGAGCAAGCGCTCCGCCGAACGGACCAAAGGTTACCTCCGGCCGGGGACGATCTATCTTTATGAGGAGTCGGCGCTGGAACCACCGGTGATCGCCGACCGGGCCGTCGGGATTCAGGGCTACGAGACGATTGCCCCCGAAGGGTTCGCCAAGATGGTGGGGGACGAGGCGGGACCAGCACCAACGCCACCCGCGGACCAGGCGATCCGCCCCATTGGGATCCGGGCGGCGGCGACCGCCAAGGCGGAGTTAACCCCAAAGGTGTTCAATATTATTATCTTGGGGGCAATCACAAAGCTGATTGCAGTGATACCACCGGTGCGGGTCAAGGAGGCAATCGCCAAAAAATTTGGGACCAAATTCCGGGAAAACCCGGAGTTGGCGGCGTTGAACTTCAAGGCGTTTGAAAAAGGGTTGACGATGATCGGGCCGCGCGAAACGGAAGCGTTCTAGTTTCGCAGGCAACCGCGGGATTTTAGTCATTCGAAAGGACGGAACGCTGAAGTGAGCAATGAAAACAACCTTCAAATACAGGCGGAAGACTCCACCGCCGGCGGTGAGCAGCCGTTGACCGGGGAACGGTGGACGACCGCCCGGGGTTCGTGGACGATTTTCCCCCAGTTGTGTAAAGGCTGCGGCCTCTGTATTGAACGGTGCCCGACCGGGGTGATCCGGTGGGCGGACGAGTTGGGGGCTTACGGAACGAACCGCGTGACTGTTGACGCCGATGGGTGTATTACCTGCAAACTTTGTGCCATCTACTGCCCGGATGCGGCAATCAGTGTGGTCGAAGACTAACGGTTCTCGCCCGGGAGTTTCCCGACGGCCTGCTCGATCCGGTGGAGGGCTTCCTCGAGGCGCGGACGGGGGCAGGCCAGATTGAGCCGTTGGAAACCTTCCCCGCCGGGGCCGAAATCACTCCCGTTGTTCAAACCGACTTTGGCATCGTGAATGAAGAAAGACTTTAGCATGTTGGGAGGCAGGGGTAAACGGCGGCAGTCGAGCCAAACCAGGTAGGTTCCCTCCGGCGGTACCGGTTTAATGGCAGGCAGCCGGGCGGCGAAAAAGGCCATTAGGAAATCGAGGTTTCCCTGGAGATAGCTGATCAGTGCCTCCAACCAGGTTTCACCCTGCTGGTAAGCGGCGGTAAAGGCCGTAATACCCAGCGTGTTATGGATATGCATTCCCAGGGCGGACTGGACTTGCTGAAAACGTCTCCGCTTTTCCGGATCGGGGATGACCGTCACCGCCGTGGTCAGCCCGGGCAGGTTGAAGGTCTTACTCGGGGCAAAACAGGTGATGGTGTGCTGCGCCAACTCCGGGAGCGCCGCCACGGGAAGATGGTGATAGTTGGGATAAACCAAGTCGGCGTGGATTTCGTCGGAAACGATCAGGATCTGGTGGCGCCGGCAGAACTCACCAAGCCGCTCCAGTTCCTCCCGGGTCCACACCCGTCCGACCGGGTTATGGGGGCTGCACAGGATCATCATTTTCACTTGGGGATTGACCACCGTTTCCAGGTGGTCAAAGTCCATGGTATAGCGGCCGTTCTCTTCCTTTAACGGATTAAGCACCAGTTGCCGCCGGTTATTTTCGACGACGCGAAAGAAAGGACCGTAAACGGGGGGTTGAATAATCACGCCCTCGCCCGGCTGGGTGAAGGCAAGGACCGCGAGGGCCAACGCCGGAACAACCCCGGGGGTAACCACCAACCATTCCGGCTCAATGGTCCACTGATGCCGTTTGACCACCCATTCGCAGAAGGCCTGGTAAAATTGGGGTGGGGGGAAGGTATAGCCATAGACCGGATGCTTGATCCGTTCCATGAGGGCCTTAGTTACGCACGGAGGAACGGCGAAATCCATATCCGCCACCCATAGGGGGAGCAAATCTTCACTGCCGAAAACTTCGGCCCGGCGGTCCCATTTCACGCTGCCGGTCTGTTCACGGTTGATGATCTGGTCAAAATTGTAGGGCATGGGTTAACCTCCTCAAAAATTGGTTGCGGCCGTCTTTTTTTCAGCCGGAGCCCGCGGTCTTTCCGGATAAAGATAGAATCGGCCGGGTTGGGCCAGAACTAAAGGGTCCCTTTCCGCAGGGACTCTTTTTTTCATCCATTTATGTTATGGACCCCGGCTCGCCAATAGGCGACCGCCCGGAGTAGAGCCGATCAAGAAAGAGTATATCCTGATGAAGATCATAAGTAATATAATTAACTTAATATCTTTCACCCGGTGATCTGGAGGGAAATCTTTCCACGGGAAGAGGAGACCCCGGAAAGATCACGAAGTAAATCAAGAGTATTTCGTGCGGTAAGGGGGTCTTGCCATGAGCCCAGATCATCCGGAAGTAATTGCCGGAAAGATCATCGACAATATCGGCCGGGTTTTGGTGGGGAAAAAACAAGCGGCGGAGCTTTGTTTGGTCGCCCTGGGCTGTGGGGGGCATCTGCTCCTTGAGGATGTGCCCGGGGTAGGCAAAACCATGCTTGCCCGGTCCTTGGCTTGTTCTTTGGGGTTGTCCTTCAACCGGATTCAGTGTACGCCCGACCTGTTGCCTTCGGATATCACGGGGGTTTCGGTTTTTAGTCCGCAAGCGGGGACCTTTACCTTCCGCCCGGGACCGGTGATGGCCAATATTGTCTTGGTTGATGAGGTGAACCGGGCCACCCCCCGTACCCAGTCGGGCCTCCTGGAGGTCATGGCGGAACGGCAGGTTACGGTGGACGGTCAGACATATCCGTTGCCCGAACCCTTTATGGTGGTGGCGACCGAAAACCCCATCGAATTCGAGGGGACGTTTCCCCTGCCCGAAGCACAGTTGGACCGGTTTTTAATGCGCATTTCCCTCGGCTACCCGGCCCCCGACGAAGAGGCCGCGATCTTGTCCCGCCTGGAAAAGGAACATCCGATCAAGACATTGCAACCGGTCGTTTCACCGGAAGAGGTCAACCGGTTTCTTCAAGCGGCACGGGATGTCTTTGTCGAGGAGAGCCTGCGTGACTACATTGTCGAGCTGGTCGGCCGGACCCGTCACCATCCGGCGTTGGCAGTAGGGGCCAGCCCGCGGGGGAGTATCGCCCTCTTCCAAGCCGCCCGTGTGCTTGCGGTGCTACGGGGACGGAACTATGTTCTCCCGGAAGATATAAAATATCTGGCCCCCTTCGTTTTGGCCCACCGTTTGATCTTGACGGCGGAAGCGCAGGCCCGGGGGGAAAAAGGCTTCCAGATCATGCAGGAGATCATCAGTGCGACCCCGGTCCCCACGGAGGAAGCGTTGAATGCGTAGGCGGGTCCGGGTTTTAAGTCTTGCAGTTCTTTTCCTGACGGCGCTAAGCTTTGCGCCGGCGGTTACGCTTTATATGGCGGTTGGCCTGTTGTTGGTGACCCGGTGGGGGCGGAAAAGAGTAGCCCAAAACCTTCGTGTCGTCAGAGACGTCACCAAAGGGCAGGGTTTTCCCGGTGATACCTTGCGGATCCGGATCCGGGTGGCCAACCCGACCTTGTTCCCGCTGCCCTGGTGCCGGGCGGATCATTCGTTTTCCGCCTTGAGCGCCGACCGCAACAGTCATCTCTTCCCACTTCCGGCCAGGGGGCAAGCCCAGTTTGATCTGCAGGTCACCGGGGAGCGGCGGGGGATCTATTTTCTGCCGCCCAGCCGGTTGTCGTTCGGTGACCACTGGGGGTTGACCGAACAAAGCCTTGTCGTGGCCGGGGAGGAGAAAATAATCGTCTTTCCCCCGGTCCGTCCCCTGAAGGAATTTCCTTTCTCCCGCCGGTCCCCACTGGGACCTTATCGTTGGCATTACGGGTTATACGAAGACCCGACGCGCCTCCAAGGCTGCCGGGAGTACCTGCCGGGGGACAGTTTCAAGAAGATCCACTGGCCGAATGTGGCCCGGACCGGTACTTTACAGGTGAAGGAGTGGGAAACAACCCTCACTGCCGATTACGGCATCTTTTTGAATCTGCGGGAAGAAGACTTACCGACCGGCGCCTGGTACTATCTGACCGAGTTTTTGGTTGAACTGGCCGCGTCCTTATGTCATTTCCTGGCGGGGCAGAACGAGACCGTGGCCTTCTTTTGTAACGGAAAGCCTTTTGGGGCCGCTGAAGGACTATTTCGGTTACCGCCGAAACGGGGGAAGCACCAAGCTCCGCAAATCCTCTCTTACCTGGCGGGGGTTTCGCCCGGCAAAGGCCAGGCGGTGGAGGTGTTTTTCCGCGAGGCCCGGCGTTTACCCGCCCGCTCCGTGCTGTTGTTTTTAACCCCGGTGATCACCCCGGTGATGGTGGAAAAAGCGGCCCATTTACGCCGGAACGGCTTCCAACCGGTTTTTTTATGGCCTTATTACCGTGACGGTACGGTTCCGGCCGCGGATCTGAAAAAGGCCAATCTGAAGTGGTATATTGTGCGCAAAGGGAGGGAGCGGGATGAATTCACCTTTACCGGAGGGAGATAAGGGCGCTTCCCCGTGGTTACAGTTCTTGACCGCCCTCTTTTGTTGGTTGTTTATGATTCTGCTCACCCTCACCATCCCGCTGGGTTTATACCGGCGCCGCCCGGTTGTTACTGCGGTCCTGTTGCTGTTTCTCGCGGCCGGCGGGAGTTTCCATGGCGGGCGGCGGTCAGCGCGGAACTTTCCGGTGTTATGGCAAATGATCTATGTTTTTCTTTTCCAGTGGGGGGTGGCTGTCCTTTGGGTCATCGCCAACCGGGAGGAGGTTGGGAAGCTCTTCCTCATGCCCGGACGGATTGTTACCCGGTACCCCCAATGGTGGATCCCGGCAGTCATGACCTGGTTTGTGGCCCGTGGTTTTGGCGGGATGATCCACCGGTTGCAACGGCGCCCCCGTTGCCCAACACGGGACTGGCGTAACCAGTGGTCTGACGACAAGGTGGACCTGACCGATTGGAACCAAAATTGGCGAAGTCTGCAGGTATCCACCTGCGGCCTGTTGGGGGCCGGGGTGTTTGTCCTGGCCGTCGCGCCCGCCCCGGTCGAAGTGGAACTGCCCTGGCCTTTGGATCCGGGCCGCCTTCTGCTCTGGCTCTTAAGTTGCACGGGCCTGGCTCTGTTGACGGCGGGCAATTACTGTTATCAACGGGCTTGTTGGGACGGGGAAGGACTGGCGGTCACTGCTTCACTGCCCCGCGAATGGCGGGGGCAGGCGGGGAGGATCCTTTTGTTTTTGTCGCTCCCGGCTTGGTTGTTCCCAGGGAATTTCCGCGCCGTGGGGTGGCGCGCCGTCCGCTGGGTACTTGCACGGACAGGGAGTTTCCGACCATTAAAGCTGCCCGAAGTTGGGGAAGAGGTGCCGCCCCCGTCTCTCTTCCTGCCGGAGCCCTTGGTTGTCTCTACCGGGACGCCCAGTATGTTGGAGAAAATTCTGATCTGGTTTTATTTTATGGCCCTTATCTGTTTGGGGCTGTTCTTCACCGGTGTTTTGCTGGTTTTTATCGGCTATCTGATACACCGGTCGCTGGCGGGCCAACTTGACAGTATCCGGGGTTTGCCCAAGTTACTTGTCCGGTTTTACCTTTTCGTGCGGCGTCTTTGGCCAAGGCGGCCAAAAACCGGTTTTCCGCGCCGGACCGGCGGTTCAACCTTGGAAGAAAAGGTCCCTGTCGGCGTCCGGCCGCGGAGGAAGGTTCATTCCTGGGGCAAAGGTCCCCGGGCTTTGGTTCGCCGGGGGTATTACCGTCTGCTGAGGAAAGCTCGCCAGCGGGGGCTGGCCTGGCGGGCCAGCCAGACTCCGGCGGAGATTGGACAGGCCCTGGCGGCAATGCTCCCGGAGGAAAGGGAAGCCGTCCAGGGGGTGACCGCCGGTTATCAGGAGGCGCGTTACGGACCGTTAGAACCGCCCAAAGAAGACCTGCGGCGCTTTGAGTACTGGCGGCGGGCTTTGGAAGACCGTCTCGAGCGGCGATCAAGAAATTAACCAATCTTAGCAGGAATTCCCTTTTTAAGCTGCGAACCTAATAAAAGGAATTGGAACCGGTGTTGCCGGCAGCTTCTCCCTTACGGGGGAGGTTTTTTAACGGAGACTGTGAAGGAGGAGATTTGATTGCGACTGCTAACGACAATAATCCTGGCGATCGGTTTGGTTGTTTCCCTGGCTACGACGGCCCTCGGGGCTTGGGAGAATACGGTTTGGCTGGGAACCGATATCGCCCAGAACGGGCGGGAAATGGGGTACCGGCACCTGGATGATGTGACGACAAAGATCGTCTCCAGCCAAGTCCAGGGCGTGTTCCGGTCGGAGATTCAGATTGGGAGTACGCTGGTGGATTTTGAGAACAATACGGGTTTATATGCGGCCGTCGGGGCCAGCGTCAATGGCCGTCTTGACTTTCTGTTTGGGGCCGGGTTTATCTACAGCAGCTATTATTCGCCGTTTTTATTAAGTGGCGGCGTTAAATGTTTGGTCCCCTCCAAGTTGGTCGTTTATGAAGTGGAAGCTTTTTATCAGATTTTACCGCCCCTCTTGATCCATTTGGGTTACAGCAGCGAGGGTAATGCGCTCTTCTTGGGTTTGGGGTTGTCCTATAACTAACCGGTGATGGTGGTCTTTACCTTAAATGGCAACGGTTAAGGGGTTAATTACCTCCCCATTGTTATGTTATCATCATGATGAGTTTTGGTAAGCTTTTTGTCGCAAAGCAACCGCCGGTTACCCGGGCCTGATCTGACTCGGGGCGTGGTAACAATGGGAGGTGACGAAGATGACCTTTTTGTCTTTAATTAACCCCAAACAAAGACAATGGCTGGCTTTATTCACCTTATTATGCTGGGTTATACCGTTTCTCGGCGTAATGGGTTTTATGATCTTTGTTCCTTCCCCGGTGCCGGACCAAGCAGACCGGGGGAAAACGGTAACGGAGCAAAAGGCGGAAACGAAGGTGGCCGCTTTCGACCAAAAAAACGAAGCGGAACAAGGAGCCGCTTCGGCGGAAGCGTCGGCGGTGAAGGCGGCGGAGACGGAGCGCCGCCAAGAAGCGGCGGCACCCCCACCGGTTCCCCCGGAACAGCTGAAGCCGGCGACGAATGTGGCCGAAGCGGCTAAGCCCGGAGCGAACAACCAAGCCGACGGGATTGACCTTGATCTTCTTGCCCGGGTGATTTACGCCGAGGCCCGGGGGGAACCCTTTGAAGGGCAAGTGGCCGTGGGCGCGGTCTTGATCAACCGGCTGCGCAACCCCAGATTCCCCAATGATCTGTGGAGCATTGTTTTTAAAAAAGGGGAATTTTGTACGGTCCGGGACGGGCAGATCTGGCTGAGGCCGAACGCCACTGCTTACCGTGCCGCCCGCCTGGCGAAAGCCGGTTGGGATCCTACCAACGGGGCATTGTATTTCTACAACCCAAGTAAGACTACGTCCAAATGGATTTGGTCGCGAACCGTCACCGCCCGGATTGGGCGCCATGTTTTCGCGGCTTAACGGGGCCAAAGAAAAGGGAGGTTGACGGTTCCCCGCTATTTATGATACTATTATCTAAGTAAATAAGCGAGAGTGGCGGAATTGGCAGACGCGCTAGACTTAGGATCTAGTGGGCAACCGTAGGGGTTCAAGTCCCCTCTCTCGCACCAAAAATCAACGGCGTAAAGCCGTTTTTCTTCTATTGAGCCGATTTTTATGCAATTCCTTAACTTGACACATCATCACTGGGCAGTTAAAATTTAAGCATGGTTATAATGGGGAAAAAGAGCCGATAAAACCGGAAGGTTTTATCGGCTCCTCATTGCCATGGCGTTTTATTCTTGGTAATTTTGGTTAATTATGGTTAAACTAAACGAGTAAATGTTAATTTAGAGACGGAAGGTAAGGTGGAAAATCATGCAATCAACCATTGAACAACTGGAAAACAACCGCGTATTACTGAAGCTGGAGGCCGATCCGCAGGAAGTGGCTGATGCTTTTGATCAAGCTTATAAAAAAGTGGTCCAGCGAGTATCGGTACCGGGTTTCCGCAAAGGGAAGGTCCCCCGGTTTATCCTGGAAAAGCAATTCGGCAAAGAAGTTTTGTACCAGGATGCCGTTGAGATCCTGGTTACTAAAAGTTATTACGAGGCGATCCTCCAACATAAGCTAGAACCAATTGAAAATCCAAAGATTGATTTCGAAGACCAGATTGAAGAGGGCAAACCCTTTAAGTTCCAGGCGGAAGTGGAAGTTCTGCCCGAAGTTAAACTTGGTGCTTATAAAGAGCTTAATGTCAAGAAGGAACAGCCGGTCGTCACCGACGATGAAGTGGAACAAGAGTTAAAAGCGCTTCAGGAACGCCATGCGGAACTGGTGGCGACCGAAAAGCAAACTTTGGAGAAGGGCGATTTCGCCGTTATCGATTTTGAAGGATATTTAAACGAAAAAGCATTCCCCGGCGGGGCCGCCCAAGGATATACTATAGAAGTAGGATCTGGCCGGTTAATCCCCGGGTTTGAGGAAGGCCTGATCGGGATGGCTCCGGGCGAAGAGCGTAATCTGAACCTTACCTTCCCCGAAGACTACCACCAGCAGGAACTGGCGGGACGGGAAGTGGTCTTCAAGGTTAAACTGCACGAAATAAAAAGGAAAGAACTGCCGGCTCTTGATGATGAGTTTGCGAAGGAACACGGGGACTTCGCCACCCTGGATGATTTCAAAGCACACCTGCGGAAGCGGATTCAAGAGTATAAAGAGGAGGCCGCCAACCGCAAGTTCGAAGAAGAAGTGATTAAGCAGGTAGTGGCGGGCAGTACCGTCCCCTTGACGGATACCCTGATTAACCGGGAATTGGAACACTTAATTCACCATATGGAGCATGATCTCGAAGCGCGAGGGTTAAAATTAGAGGAGTATTTAACCCGTACCGAGCAGACCATGGAACAGTTGCGCGATCAGCTGCGGCCCCAAGCCGAGGAGCGGGTGAAGACCGATCTGGTGCTGACGGCGGTGGCGCAGGCAGAAGGAATTACCGTTAGTGAGGACGAACTTAAAGATCGAGTCGGTTATTTGCTCCAGTTTTATCCACCGGAGTTCCGCAAAGATATTCTGAAGGGGAAAAACCCCAGTTTTATTGAAAACGTCCGTTCGTCTCTTGAACGGGAAAAGACAATCAAACTTCTCGTCGGGTTCGCCGCCCCGGAACAAGAAGCGGTGACGGCGGTCAAGGATGACGAAGACGAAAGAGAGGAAGAGGTGAAAGAAGAATGAATTTAGTGCCGATGGTCGTTGAACAAACCAACCGCGGGGAACGGGCTTATGATATTTTTTCCCGCCTGCTTAAGGAGCGGATCATCTTTATTGGCGGTCCGATCGACGACACGATGGCCAATTTGGTCGTGGCGCAGCTTATATACCTGGAGAGTGAAGATCCGGATAAAGATATTTCCGTGTATATTAATAGCCCCGGCGGCGTAATCTATTCTGGATTGGCGATCTACGACGCCATGCAGTATGTTAAACCGCAAGTCTCCACGATCTGTGTAGGTTTTGCCGCCAGTATGGCTGCCCTGTTATTGAGTGCGGGGGCGAAGGGCAAGCGCTACGCGTTGCCCAACTCCAGGGTGATGATTCACCAGCCGTTGGGTGGGGCCGAAGGGCAGGCCGCGGATATTGAGATTCAAGCCCGCGAAATCCTGCGCTTGCGCGAAATCACCAACGGGATTATTGCGCGCCACACCGGAAAGCCCATCGAAAAGGTCGCCCAAGACGTGGACCGCAATTACTGGATGAGCGCCGAAGAGGCTAAGGCATACGGTATTGTCGATGAGATCATTGATAAAAGGAAAATAAAGTAGTTGCCCACCTCAGTAAGCTGGGGCAAGTATGATTGTGCTTTACTCATCCATTCTGGCATACCCGTCAGTGGTAGGCTTTCAATTCCATAAGAAAGAGGTGGTGAGATGTTTAAGTTCGGGGATGACAAAGGGCAGTTAAAATGTTCTTTCTGCGGCAAAGCACAGGAACAGGTGAAGAAACTGATCGCCGGACCGGGTGTGTATATCTGCGATGAATGTATCGAACTCTGCAATGAAATTATCGATGAAGAACTGACCGACGATACCTCCTTCGATTTGGAAACCATCCCGAAGCCGATGGAGATTAAGGCCATTCTTGACCAGTACGTGATCGGGCAGGAAGAAGCCAAGAAAATCCTTTCCGTTGCCGTTTACAACCACTATAAAAGGATTAACGCCGAAGGGATGTTTGACGATGTCGAGCTCCAGAAGAGCAACATCCTGATTATGGGACCGACCGGTAGCGGAAAGACCCTCCTTGCTCAGACGTTGGCCAAGATCCTTAATGTCCCGTTCGCGATTGCTGATGCCACCTCGCTTACGGAAGCCGGTTATGTGGGAGAAGATGTTGAAAATATACTATTAAAACTGATCCAGGCGGCCGACTATGATGTGGAGAAGGCAGAGAAGGGGATTGTCTACATCGACGAAGTGGATAAGATCGCCCGCAAGACGGAGAACCCTTCGATTACGCGGGATGTTTCCGGGGAAGGTGTTCAGCAGGCCCTGCTGAAGATCTTGGAAGGAACGATCGCTTCGGTTCCGCCCCAGGGGGGAAGGAAACACCCGCACCAGGAGTTCATTCAGATCGATACCACCAATATCCTCTTTATCTGCGGTGGCGCCTTTGACGGTCTGGAAAAGATCATCGAGAACCGGGTCGGGAAAAAGACGATGGGCTTTGGGGCCGAGATCAAGTCGAAACAGGAGAAGCCCATTGGTGATCTTTTGCGGCAGGTGATGCCGGAGGATCTACTCAAGTACGGGATGATTCCGGAGTTTATTGGCCGTCTGCCGATCGTTGTTTCCCTGGATGCGTTGGATGAAGCCGCGTTGATCCGGATTCTGACCGAGCCCAAAAACGCCCTGATTAAACAGTATAAGAAGATGTTGGAGTTGGATGGGGTCGAGTTGGAATTTACCCCCGACGCCATGGAGGCGATTGCCGCCCTGACGATGAAACGGAACGCCGGGGCCCGGGGCTTAAGGGCCATCATCGAGAAGCTGCTCTTGGATGTGATGTACGAGGTCCCCTCCCGGAGCGATGTGAAAAAATGCGTGATCACCAAAGAAATGGTGGAAGGGAAACAGGAGCTCCTTCTTTCCACCAGCGCGGAACCGCGTAAGAAAAAAAAGGAAGAATCGGCTTAAAACCCGCCAAGCGGCGGGTTTATTTTTTTGGAAAAAACTCATGAAATTTACACCACTGGGGATAATATACGGTAAGTTGGGAACGTTCTGGGGAGGGAAAGTAAGCGATGAATTACGCAGGAAGCATTTTAGGTTTGATCAACCTTTTTTTCGCCATTGTGATTGGCTTATATTTTTGGAACCTTTTGCGCGCACAACAAGGCACGAAGATTGCCGTCGACCGGGAAGCCAAAAAGGAGCTGGAGAAGCTGCATCGTTTGCGTGCGATCTCCCTGACGGAACCCCTTGCCGAAAAAACACGACCAACCAAGTTTGATGAGATTATCGGCCAAGAGGACGGGCTGAAGGCCTTACGGGCGGCCCTGTGCGGGCCCAACCCGCAACATCTGTTGATCTACGGTCCGCCGGGGGTGGGCAAGACCGCAGCCGCCCGTGTGGTGCTTGAAGAAGCAAAGCAAAACCCCTTGTCGCCGCTGAAGCCGAACGCGAAGTTTATTGAGGTGGACGCGACGACGGCACGCTTTGATGAACGGGGGATCGCCGATCCGCTGATCGGTTCGGTCCACGATCCGATCTACCAAGGGGCGGGCCCGATGGGCATGGCCGGGATTCCCCAGCCGAAACCGGGCGCTGTGACGAAAGCCCACGGCGGGATCCTTTTCATCGACGAGATCGGTGAACTCCATCCCTACCAGATGAACAAGCTGTTGAAAGTGTTGGAAGACCGGAAGGTCTTTTTTGAAAGCGCCTATTACAGTTCGGAAGACCATAACATACCTTCCCATATTCATGATATTTTCCAGAATGGTCTGCCGGCGGATTTTCGCTTGATCGGGGCGACCACCCGCCAGCCGCATGAGATCCCGGCGGCGCTCCGCTCCCGTTGCGTGGAGGTTTTCTTCCGCGCCCTCACCCCGGAGGAGATTCAACAGATTGCACTGAACGCAATCGGTAAGATCGGGTTTGAGCTGGAAGAGGGCTGTCTTGAGATTATCGGCAAATACGCCCATAACGGACGGGACAGTGTCAATATGGTCCAGCTTGCTGCGGGTGTGGCCTTGACTGAAGGGCGGAAGCTGATCCAGCGTAAGGATCTGGAGTGGGTGGTCAACAGCGGGCAGTATACGCCGCGGCCGCACAAGAAAGTTCCGCCCAAACCCCAAGTGGGTTGCGCCAATGGACTGGCGGTCTACGGCCCGAACCAGGGGATGCTGGTGGCATTGGAAGCAACAGCTATTCCGGTAGCGGAAGGTCCGGGCCGGGTGATTGCCACCGGGGTCATCGAGGAAGAAGAGATGGGCGAGCACGGACGGACGATCCGGCGACGGAGTACCGCCAAGGAGTCAGTGGAAAATGTCTTAACGATCTTGAAAAAACATTTCAATCTTGATTGTACCAAGTATGACCTGCATATAAATTTCCCGGGGGGGATCCCGCTGGATGGCCCGTCGGCCGGAATTGCGCTGGTCACGGTCGTCTATTCGGCCCTGACCGGTAAGCCCGTGGATAATTTGGTGGCGATGACCGGAGAGGTCTCGATCTTGGGTACGGTCTTGCCGGTTGGCGGGATCGTCCCGAAGATCAAAGCGGCGAAGGAAGCCGGTGCCAAGCGGGTATTGATCCCGGCCGAGAATTGGCAGGATTCCTTTGCGGATGAGACCGGGATTGAAATCATTCCCGTGCGCCGGATTGAAGAGGTTATTCAGTGGGCGTTCCGGCCGGAACCGGTGGCCGAAAAAGAGGCGGTTGACCATGATGCGCCGCAGGAGAAATACATACCGGTTCAGAGCGGAAACCAGGGCGGAAAGGAAGAATTGGTTGTCGCGGCCGGCGGTTGAGGAAGCACGGCCCCCCCCTTTGAGCGGGGTCAGCTCCTGTGGTATACTGACCGTAAAGGGGGGAAGTGTCGGATGACGGTTTTACGGCCAAAGCCCCGGATTGCCTGGGCCTTAGGGGGCGGCGGGGTCCGCGGTTTCGCCCATCTTGGGGTCTTAAAGGTCCTCCAGGAAGAGGGAATCCCGGTGGATGCCCTGGCCGGGACGAGTATGGGGGCGGTGATGGCGGCGCTCTTTGCCGCCGAGACCGATCTGAAATATTTGGCCGCGTTGGCGACCCGGATCGCGTGGGAAGACTTTGTTGACCTTCGTTTTCCCCGTTACGGACTGGTTGAGGGGAAGCGGCTGATCCCGTTAATCCGGTTGCTAACCAAGCGTAAAAGACTGGAGGAATTGGCGATTCCGGTCCGGATCGTTGCCACCGACCTGCTCACCGGCGAGGAGGTTGTCTTTACGCAGGGTCCCCTCGATCTGGCGATCCGGGCCTCGATCTCGATTCCCGGGGTCTTTACTCCGGTACCTTACGGTGAGCGTCTCTTGGTCGACGGCGGCCTGGTGGCGGGCGTTCCGGTTAAAGCCGCGGCGGCGATGGGGATGGATCTGGTCTTCGCCGTTTACGTTCCCGGCAAATTGGTTTCGGAACCGCCCCGGAGCGTTTTCGACATTCTTTACCGTAGTTCGGAGATTATGATGCACCAGTTGGACGGGATCCAGTTGCAGCAGGCCGATTTTATCCTGGCCCCGGAGGTGGGGGACGTTGGTACGCTCCAGTTTTCGCGGGTGGAGGAGTGTATTAAAAAGGGGGAAGCGGCCGCCCGGAAGGCCTTGCCGGCACTGCACCGGATCATCGCGGAGTATCAAACCGACTGGGGAAAAGCCGCCGGGGACCGGATTTGACGGAGGGGCTTACGACCATGGAACGTCTATGGAAAAATTTGATCATCATTCTGATTATTACTTTGTGTGTGGTCCAGATCTTACTTTTGGTCCCGTCCTTCCGGGCCACTTTTTGTGTGGTGGAAAGGTTGGAGGGGAAGCCGGTGTACCGGCTTTATTAAAAAATGGCAAGATTGCCCGCTGCCGTCTTGCGTAAAGCGGGGAAATATGCTAGATTGTAATTTAAAAAGGCAAGACGGTAGTGTGGCAGCTTACATAGGGGAATTGCGTAGTTTGCAGGCACTCCGTGGGGTGCTTTTTTTATTACCGGAGGGGTGGTACACGCAATGATCGGAAACAGTAAAGAGGTGGCGGCGGCCGCCTTGAAAATGGCAATCAGCCGTTCGCGGGAAGAAGAACGGGCCTTTAAGGAGATGCTCCGGGCCGAGGAGATCCAGGCCGCCGCGGTTGATTTTGGCGGAGAAATGATGCAGTCAGTAAAGACCATAATTGAGCGGGCGGTGGTCGCCGCCAAACGGGAGTTTTTGGTGGGAGATACCCACGCGGAAGAGGGTGCCGTGGCCGGAGCGACCCACGAAGCTTTGCAGCAGATTATCCCGAAAGCTTTCGGTTTGAATCTGGGCGGGAAGATCGGCCTGGCCCGCCGGGGAGACCATTTAAGTGTGGCGGTGTTCTGTGCCGTCGGCCTCTTGCACCTCAATGAGGTCGCGGTGGGCCTTGGCCACCGGGCGATTAAATAAGATACAGATGATTAGAACAAGGTGCAAAGGCTGGGAAGCTTTTAGAAGCGCGCAAATGAGGAAAAGGAACCGGCCTGTGGGAGGAAGAGAGGAGGAGAGAGGTGGAGACGGTCAAAGCGTTTCGCGGGGCAACGACGGTTGACGCCAATACCCGGGAGGAGATTCTCGCGGCGACGCGGGAGTTGCTGACGGAGCTGATCGGGCGGAATAAAATCGACCCCCGGCGGGTGATCAGTGTTATTTTCACAGCGACCCCCGATCTGAATGCCGCTTTCCCGGCGGAAGCCGCCCGGCAGCTAGGCTATAACGACTGGGCATTACTGGATAGTGTCGAGATGGCGGTACCGGGGGCCCTACCCCGGTGCATCCGGGTTTTGCTCCATGCTTATCACGGTGATGCCAACCAGGAGGTGCACCATGTTTATTTACGAGCCGCTAAAGGCCTCCGTCCCGACCGGGTCCCGGCCGGCGACTAGGTTTTGTCTGGTGCGCCACGGAACCACCGATTGGAACCGGGAGAACCGGATTCAAGGGGTCACGGATACGCCCTTGAATGAACAAGGGCGGGCGGAGATTGGCCGGTTGGCAGTGGCGATGAAGGACGAAGGCTGGGAGGTGGTGGTGGCCAGCGATCTGCAGCGGGCGGCGGAGAGCGGTGAGATTATCGGCCGGGAGCTCATGATTCCGGTTTTTTTCCACAAAGGGCTTCGTGAACGGAGTTTTGGCCCGCTGGAAGGCTTGACCTTTGAGGAGGTTAAGGCAGAATTCCCGGAAGGCAGCGACCACCTTGCCTTACCGGGGCTCGAGTCGCGCCGGGCGATCGAGGAGCGGGCGGCGGCGACGATGGCAATGCTGGCGACGGTTTTTGCCGGACGCCGGGTTATCGTCGTCACCCACGGGGGTTTTATCCGGGCTTTCTTCCGGGCGGGATGGGGCCTGGAGCGGAAGGCCCCCGCCAATGCGGAACGGGTGGTCGTGGTCTGGGACGGAACATGGCAACTGGTGGAGGGAGGTAGGAGCAATGACGGTTGAAAATCTGATCCGCCGGGAGATCCTGGGGATTACCCCTTATGTTCCCGGCAAGCCCATTGAGGAAGTGCAGAGAGAATTAGGGCTGACGGAAGTGATCAAACTGGCTTCCAATGAGAATCCCATTGGGCCTTCGCCCCGTGCGATCCAGGCGGCCACGGCGGCTTTGGCCGAAACCCATCTTTACCCCGATGGCAACTGTTACCTGTTGAAAGCAGCCTTGGCGGCCGAACTCGGGGTCAAGCCCGAGGAGATTATTGTGGGGAACGGTTGCGACGAGGTGATTAAACTGGTGGCCGAGGCCTTTTTCCGTCCGGGCGACGAGGTGATCGTGGCCGACCCGACCTTTGGCGAGTACGCCTACGCCACGCAGTTGATGGGGGCCCGGTTGGTCAAGGTCAAAGGGGAAGGGCTGGGGCATGATTTGGCGAAGATGGCGGCGGCCGTGACCCCGCGGACCAAAGCGATCTTTCTCTGTAATCCGAACAACCCGACCGGGACGATGAATACCCGGGCCGAAATGGAGGCCTTCATCGCCCGGATTCCACCGGAGGTGCTCATCATCATCGACCAGGCCTATTATGAATACGTGGCCGATCCGGATTATCCCAATGGAATCGAGTTCAAAGGCGACGGCCGGGTGCTGACCCTCCGGACCTTTTCCAAGATTTACGGTCTGGCCGGTTTTCGGGTGGGCTACGGGGTGGGGGATGCGGAACTGATCGCGTTTCTGAACCGGGTCCGGGAACCGTTTAATGTGAACCGCATCGGCCAGGCGGCAGCGGTGGCGGCGCTGGCCGACCGGGAACATGTGGCCCGCAGTTTGGAAGTGAACCGGCGGGGGATGGCGCAGATCGTTCGGGGTTTGACCGCCCTTGGCCTCGCCTACACCCCCAGTGTGACCAATTTTATCCTCTTTGCTACGCCGTACCCGGCCGTACGGGTCTTTGCGGAGATGATGAAAAAAGGGGTGATCGTCAGACCGGCCAACATCTTTGGTTTACCGCAGCATATCAGGGTGACGATCGGAACGGAAGAACAAAACGAAAGGTTCTTAGATGTCCTGGCGGCGGTTTTGGCCGGGCTTAAGGAATCGTCTTAAAAAGAATCCTTGTGTTTATTATGCTTTATCCTTCAAGCGATGGTCGGTTATCCTCGCGAAGGATGTACCGCGAGTGATGGGAAGTATTTTTTCGGCAGGACGGTAGAAAGGTAGGAAAGGATGGGTGTACAATGATTATTATCATGTCCCGTAATGCGTCTGCGGAGCAGGTGGCCCGGGTTCAGGAACAACTGCGCAATGCCGGTTTCGGGGTCCATCTGTCGCAGGGTGTGGAAAGGACGGTCATCGGTGCCATCGGGGACCGCAGTCCGGAGCTGATGTCAACGGTAGCGGCGATGGCGGGCGTGGAACGGGTTGTCCCGGTTCTCAAACCATTTAAGCTTGCCAGTAAAGACTTCAAGCCTGAATCCACCCGGGTGAAGGTGGGGGAGGCGGTTTTTGGCGGGGAGGAAGCGGTACTGATTGCCGGTCCCTGTGCCATCGAGAACGAGGAGCAACTCATGTCCACGGCGGAGCAGATTAAAGCGGCCGGGGGGAAGATCATCCGGGGCGGGGCTTTTAAACCACGGACTTCGCCCTATTCCTTCCAGGGCTTAAAGGCCGAAGGACTGAAGCTCATCCAGAAGGTGGCGCAAGCCACCGGTTTAGCCGTGGTCTCGGAGGTCGTTTCCCCTTATGAAGTGGAACTGGTCGCCCAGTATGTGCAGATGCTCCAGATTGGCGCCCGCAACATGCAAAATTTTGCCCTCCTGCAGGAGGTGGGCCGGACTAAGCTGCCGGTGCTGCTGAAAAGAGGGATGGCGGCCACGATCGAAGAATGGTTGATGGCTGCCGAGTATATCATGAAAGAAGGAAATTACCAGGTGGTCCTCTGTGAGCGGGGGATCCGGACCTTTGAAACGGCCACCCGCAACACCATGGATGTCGGGGCCATCGCCCTGGTTAAAGAGTGGAGTCATCTGCCCGTCATTGCCGACCCCAGCCACGCTTCCGGCCGCCGCGATCTGGTGATCCCCCTGGCGCGGGCCGCGTTGGCGGCGGGCGCCGACGGTTTAATGGTGGAAGTGCACCCCAAACCGGAGACCGCCCTTTCCGACGGACCCCAGTCGTTGGATTTTGTCCAGTTCCAAACCTTGGTCAAAGAGATCGGCCCAGTTTTGGCCGCAATGGGGCGACACCTATGAAGCGGCAGCGGATTGCTCTGATCGGATTGGGCTTGATCGGCGGTTCGCTGGGGCTTGCCCTCTGCCGGCAACCGCGGAAGCCGTGGGTGGTTGGTTATGACCCGGTGGCGGACACTTGCCGGGAAGCCCTCGCCCGCCAGGTGGTGCATGAAATTGCGGACAGTCCGGCCGCGGCGGCGCAAGGCGCGGATTTGGTCGTCTTGGCCGTACCGGTGGGAAAAATGGAGGAAGTGGTTCGTGCGGTGGCGCCGGTCCTCACCCCGGGGACGATCCTGACCGATGTGGCCAGTACAAAAGGGCAGTTGGCCCGGGCTTTGCCGCCGTTGTTGCCGGAGGGGGTCTATTATGTCGGCGGCCACCCGATGGCCGGGAGCGAACAATCGGGGCTGGCTGCTGCCGATCCCTTTCTCTTTCAGAATGCCGTTTATCTTTTGACGCCGGCCCCGGGGACACCCCCCGCGGTGCTGGCCACCTTGGAAGAGTTCATCCGGATGGTGGGCGGGCTTCCCCTCTTGCTAACCCCGGAAGAACATGATTTAATGGTGGCGGTGGTCAGCCATTTGCCCCACTTAATGGCGGCTGCCCTGGTCAATGTGGCGGTCGATTTCAATGAGCGGTATCCGGGCACCCTGGCGCTGGCGGCCGGCGGTTTCCATGATACGACCCGGGTGGCGATGGGTTCCCCGGCTTTGTGGCGGGAGATCTTAGCGTCCAACCGGCACTCGCTTTTGCCGGTCCTGCGGGCGCTTATGACGGAGGTGGAGAACCTTACCGCCGCGCTCTCCGCCGGCGAGCTGACGACACTGGAAGCCCGGCTGAAGCGGGCGGCGACGGCGCGAAAGGAGCTCCCGGCCCGCCGGAAGGGTTTTTTGACCCTTCTCCATGAGCTGGTGGTGGTGATCGAAGACCGGCCGGGGGCGATTGCGGAGGTAATTGGCATCATCAAAACGATTAATATTAAAGACATTGAAATCCTCCGCGTCCGGGAGGGGGAAGGCGGCACCCTCCGCCTGGCCTTTGAGAACGAGGAGGCGCTGGCCGAAGCGGTCCGGCTCCTCCGCAGCCACGGTTTCCAGACGCAAGTGCGAGGGGGGCAGGGCCAATGAAAGTTTATGTCGGACCGGCTTCCCGCCTCCAGGGAAAAGTGCGGGTTCCGCCGTCCAAGAATTACACCTCACGGTACATATGGGTTTCCGCTTTGACGGAGGGGGAATCAATCATTTATGATCCGGCCACCAATGACGACGCCGGTGCCCTGCTTAACTGTTGCCGGCGTTTGGGGGCGAAAGTGCAAGCGAGCGAAGGAAGGTTAAAGATCTGTGGTTTTGGGCGTAACCCCCACCCGCCCGGGGTTTTGGATCCGGGCAACGGGGGACTGATTCTCCGCCTACTCTTACCAATCGGCTTGTTGTTGCCGGAGGTCCAGTATGTCACCTCTTACCCGGAATCGCTGGGCAAAAGGCCCCAAGGACACCTCTTGACGGCCCTCCGTGCCTTGGGGGCGGAGGTTGAGGATGATAACGGGCATCTCCCCATTACGATTAGAGGCGGGCGGCCGATCACCCGGCGGACCGTGGCGGTTTCCGGCCGGATCAGTTCCCAGTTTGCCACCGCTTTGCTGATGATCGCCCCCCTCCTGGGCGGACTCGACCTCCGGATCACCGAAGGGCTCGTCTCCCGGCCACCCCTGGCTACAACGCTACAAGTAATGGCGGAGGCCGGGGTTACCCCGCTGGCGGACTGGGAAAAACTACGGTTCACGGTGCCGGCCGCCAGCTACCAGGCGGGCGTGTACCATGTACCCGGGGATTACCCGGCGGCTTCGGCCATCATGGCGGCGGCCGCCCTTGTTCCTTCGAGCGTCACCTTGTACCCGCTGAGCCCCGCCGATCAGCAAGGAGAGAAGCAGGTTATCCCCTATCTCCGGCAACTGGGGGTCGAGGTTAAGACGGAAGGGCAGGAAGTAACGATCCGGGGAGGCAGTCCCTTACGCGCCGTTGATTTCAACGGCGAAGAGGCGATTGATGCGGTGTTGTCCATGGCGGCCGTGGCTTGTTGCGCGGCGGGGACCACCACCTTTTCCCGGGTGGCGAATCTCCGCTGGAAAGAATCGGACCGGATTGGCGATTTGGCCAGGGGCCTGCGCCAACTTGGGGTGGCGATCACGGAAACCGCCGACGGCTTTGTAATTACCGGAAACCCGCATGGTTACGAAGGAGGAATTGAGCTCGACGGCTGTCAGGACCACCGGTTGATTATGACTTATGCGGTCTTGGCGTTGCGGACCCAAAAAGGATTGGTGATCAGCGGGGCCGAACATGTCAGTAAATCGTTTCCCGGCTTTTTTGCGGCCCTCGAGGCGCTTGGCGCCACGGTCGAGGTTGAGTGAGGAAAGTTAAGGAAAATAAAAGCGGCAGGAGACAACAACGGATGGCCTTTGATCTGCATACCCATACGTTATACTCGGACGGGGTTTCCACCCCGGAAGAATTGGTGAAAAGGGCAAAGGAAAAGGGGTTGACCGGCGTGGCCCTGACCGACCATGATACGGTTGACGGACTACCCGCCTTTCTCGCGGCAGGCCGCGCGTATGGTCTGGTCTGCATCCCGGGGGTGGAGCTCTCGACCGAGCTGGAAGGGGTAGAATTTCATATCCTTGGTTACCAGGTGGATCACACCCATACGGGCTTGCGCGAGCGGTTAAAACAGGTGCTGGCCGCCCGTCGCGAGCGGGCCCGGAGGATGTTGGAGCTTTTGGCCCGGCACGGCATGGAACTGGAGTGGGAAGAGATCGTCGGGGATAAGCCCAACGCTTTTGTTGGACGTTTTCAAATTTACCAAGCGTTGAAGGCCAAAAAATTGATTGGTCCCGATGAGGACCGGAAGGTTTTCAACTATCTGCTGGGAACACAAGGCGTCGCTTACATTCCCCACCGGGAATTGTCAACCCTGGAAGCGATTGCGTTGATCCGGGCGGCCGGGGGGTGGCCGGTCCTGGCCCACCCGGGCCGTTTGGGGAATGACCGTTTGCTCCCAACTTTAGTCGACCACGGTTTGGCCGGCCTGGAAGTATACTATCCCGAGCATTCACCGGCGGTGACCGCGAAGTATCTGACGCTGGCCCGGAAATTTGGGTTGTTTGTGACCGGCGGTTCGGATTACCACGGTATCCCGCAGGAACGGGACCTGGGTGATGGCCAGATCGATGAGCAGGAGGCATATTTACCGTTTTTATGGCAATAATGTAAATAGTAATAAACTTATACCATATCTTACTAGGAGGATCACTTTGGATAAGCAGAAGAAGTGGCTGCAGATTCTTGTTTGGTTGATAAAAGGTGTGATCACGCTGGAAGAGGGGCTTTTTCTTCTGGGACAAAAAATGAAGATCGTACGGCTTTTGGCTTTGTTTTCCCTCAAGAAATCGCAATACAATAACATATAGACAAATAAATTAAGGCCAAAGCCAAAAAACGAGGAAAACCCCTTTACTTTGTGTTTGTTTTTAGTTATAATAAAGCATGGTTGTTCAAGGGCGAATAGCTCAGCTGGGAGAGCACTTGCCTTACAAGCAAGGGGTCACAGGTTCGAGCCCTGTTTCGCCCACCATCATCCTGGAGCTGTAGTGTAGCCGGTTAACATGCCAGCCTGTCACGCTGGAGATCGCGGGTTCGAGTCCCGTCAGCTCCGCCAAAAACGATCCGCTCGGCGAAGAGCGGTTTTTTTATGTCCGTGAACATTTGAACCGACGGTCCGGTTGGTGTTTAAGCCCAGGATTCGCCGGCCCAGCCGGCCGCGGTCAAGCTTTGCCCATATACCATCTGGACGTAATGATTGTTCCGGACGATCCGGGCGTAGTTGGTTTCGACTTTCTTGACATAGGGGGCGCCGATCTGCATTAAACGTTCGCGGGTACGGTTGGGTCCGGCGTTGTAACCCGCCAGGGCCAGCACAATATTGCCGTTGAACCGGCGCAAGAGATACACCAGGTATTTGGCACCGGCTTGCAGAGTGTCCCGCCAGTGGTAAAAGTCGCCTTCCTTCATCATCATTTTGAAAGTTCCGTAGCGGACTTGGACCAAGCCGCGTTCGCCGACGCGCCCGACGGCATGCGGGTAAAAGCTGGATTCGGTTTCCGCGATCGCCACCAGTAAAAAGGGATTAAGCTTATTTTGGTAGGCGCAGTGGAGAATGGCGTAGGTGACTTCGGTGGCCTGCTGGGCGCTGATTCTACTCCGCTTTTGGATGTGGTCCTTGATCTTTTGTGCTTCGTAGAAGACCTCGTGCACCACTTCCAGTTCATCCGTCAGTCGGGTCAGGGCGCTTTCGATTGCTTCCATCCGTTCCGTCAAACTATGTAATTTCTTTTCCGTGTTAATTATATAGGAAGCGAAGCAACCAAGGGCGACGAAGATGGTCAGGCAAAACGACAGCATGGTTTGGAACAGTTGCTTCTGCAACTCATTTTTTTCCTCGATCATTTTCATCATCACAACTTTTCCTCCTTTTCTTTGCGCAAGGGAACTCTTTGTTATTGGGTGTCTAAATTGTAGACAATGATTATGCCTGCATAACGCAAGGGAAATATCTGGTAATAATATAATTGCCAACAACTTACCTTTTTATACCAAAAAACCGCCCGGTAACGGAAAATAAGTTTGCAAAATTATGTTTTGTGGTATAATAGAAATACTTTGGAGGCGATTGTGCTGGTGAGTATGATGTGGAAAAGATTATACCCTGCTCTACACCTGAAAAAACTGGCGGACTTAAAGCCGGATTACCTGAAAAAGCGCGGTTTAAAGGGGTTACTGCTCGACCTGGATAATACCTTGGTGGAATGGGGAGAGGTTCATGTTACTCCGGAAACCGTGGCCTGGGTTCAGGAGATGAAAAACGCCGGCCTAAAACTGTGCATCATCTCCAATGCCTTGGAAGACCGGGTAAAGATCGTCGGGGAGAAGTTGGGAATACCATGGGTTGCCCGGGCGGTCAAACCACGGAAATCACCGTTTAAAAAAGCGCTGGCCTTGCTTGGGACCACCCCCGGAGAGACGGCCACGGTGGGGGATCAACTTTTCACCGACGTCTGGGGCGGTAACCGCATGGCTTTATTTACGATCTGGACGCACCCAATCAGTAAGCGCGAGTTGTTGTTTACGAAAATGGTCCGGCGTTTGGAAAGGTTGGTTGCTAAACACTTAAAGAAAAAGGGGATCATTAGTGAGTAACAAAAAATGTCCCGGCTGTGGTGTTATTCTGCAAACAGAGGCTCCGGACCAGCCCGGGTTTTACATACCGCCGGAGAAACCGGAGAAAGCCGGAACCGTCTTTTGCCAGCGTTGTTTCCGCCTGCGCCACTACGGTCAATTCAAAAACGCAGTCGATGACGGGGCTGCGATCGACCGGGAGATCCAAAGCGCCCTCCAGCAGAGCGATCTTATTTTATTGGTGACCGATGTTTTTGACCCGGAAGGGTCGATGCCCGTGGCTTGGGCCCGGCTGTTTGCCTTGCCTGTGCTGATTGTGGTTAATAAGGCGGATCTTTTGCCGGAGCGGACACCCTGGGCCGAGATGACCGCCTGGTTCCGGGCTTTATGGGCCCGGCGTTTTCCCGGTGTTGAACTGCTGGGAGTCAAAGTGGTCTCGGCGCGGCACCGCGAGCCCGAACAGTTGGCTAGGCTCACCGCCTTGAAAAAGGAACTGGCCGGGAAAAAAGTGACGGTTTTGGGGGCGGCCAACGTGGGGAAGACCTCCCTGCTCACCTCGTTGTTGGCCACGGAGGACCAAAAGAAAGCGGAATTGCCCACCATTTCCCGGTTCCCCGGGACGACGCTGGGAATGTCCACCTGGACGCTCGCTTCTTACGGTGTAATCCTTTACGATACGCCCGGCTTGCTGCCGGGGGGCAGGATGGGCGATCTGTTTGCGCCGGAGACGGCCGGCCGGCTTTTGCCGGATAAGAAATTGCAGGTCAAACTCTGGAACTTACTGCCCGACGGAGCCGTTTTACTTGGTGGGCTGGCAGGGGTTTGGAACCAGTCGCCGGTCGCCCGGACCCTGGTCTTTTTTGCGGGGGAGAAAACCCCCCTCCACCGGAGCCGGGGAGAAAAGGCGGAAGCATTGCTGAAGGAAGGCCCTGACTGGTTACGGGTTTATCACCCGCTGGAACGGCCGGCCCGGTTTGAGGAGAAGTTCTTTACGGTCCAGCCGGGGGAGGATCTTTACATCTCCGGCTGTGGTTGGGCTGCGGTGAAAAGGGAAGCCGCCCGTTTAAGACTACTGGTCCCGCCCGGGGTGGAGGTGGGAACGCGACCGAGTTTGATTGGACGCCGCGAAGGTTAGTGCTCGTCTTCGTGATCTTCCAACCCGGAAAGGAGCTGCTGCAGTTCTGCTTCCCACCAGGCCTGGTGGTCTTCCAGGACAGAAGTCCGGACGAGAGAGGTCGTTCGGCAGCAGGTACAAGTCAGGACGACTCTTTCCCCCCGGCGGGTCAGGATGTAATGGGACGTTTCCATCTGACAGCGGGGACAGGTATAAATTTGACTTAGATTTGTTTCCAAGCAAGCCACCTCCACGCCATATTATTGCCATGACCAGTTTAAAAATAAACTGTGTAATGGGAGTTTTCTTCTGGAGGAGAAAGCCATGCTCACGGAAGAGGCTTTATACTGGATTGCTTTACATAAGGCCCCGGGGATTGGGCCGAAGCGTTTTTACCGCCTGCTGGCGGTCTTTGGGACCGCCCGGGCGGCGTGGGAAGCGGAGCCCGGAGCGCTCACCGAAGTGCTCGGGCGTAAAGTCGCGGCTGATCTGGTTGCTTTCCGCCGGACCTGTACACCGGCGGCCGAAGGAGAAAGGGTGGAAAAAGCTGGATGCCGGGTTTTATTGGCCTGTGACCCTGCTTACCCGCCCTTGCTGAAACAGACGAGCGATCCGCCTCCGGTGTTGTACTATAAAGGGGAGTTCCGGCCTTCCGATCAACTGGCGGTGGCGATCGTCGGTTCCCGCCGGGCAACGCCGCGCGGAATAAATACCGCCCGTGAACTGGCGGCCGGCCTTGCCGCCCGGGGCGTGACGATCGTGAGCGGCTTGGCCCGGGGGATTGATTCCGCCGCCCACCGCGGGGCTTTGCAGGTGGAAGGGGGACGGACGATTGCCGTTTTGGGATCGGGGCTCGACCGGGTTTACCCGCCGGAAAATGCCGGTTTGATGCAGGCCATCGCGGAACGGGCGGTGGTCTGTTCCGAGTTTCCGTTAGGCACGCCCCCTTATGCCGCCAACTTCCCCGCCCGGAACCGGGTGATCAGCGGTCTCAGTTTGGCGGTGACGGTGGTGGAAGCCACCGCCGACAGCGGTTCTTTGATCACGGCCGATTTTGCTTTGGAACAGGGCCGGGACGTTTTTGCCGTTCCGGGTCCGATTGAGCGGGAAGGTAGTAAAGGGCCCCATCGTCTAATCAAACAGGGGGCTTTTTTGGTAGAAGGGCCCAACGACATTTTAGCCGCCTTGAACCTACCGTTGTTGGCCGTCGACGCGCCTACTGCCCCCCAAGCCGGCCCGGACTTGGCCTTGTCTCCGGTGGAACAGAAGATCTGGGAGCTGTTGGCGGGGGGCGAAACCCATATTGATGATTTGGTGCGCGCCAGCGGCCTGCCGGTCGCCACGGTAAATTCCGCTTTAGTGATGATGGAGATGAAACAGGTTGTTTCCCAAGTGGCGGCAAAAACCTACCGCCGTAACCACTAAAATAAACCATGGAGAAAAGGAAAGAATAGAATACACTTAAGTATAGATCGAGAGAACGAGGGTAATAAGGAGGTGCCTTAATGGCCGAAAAACTGGTAATCGTGGAATCACCGGCGAAAGCAAAAACCATCAGTAAGATACTAGGCCGCAGTTATCAGGTCAAGGCCTCCAACGGACATATTCTTGATCTGCCCCGGAGTCAATTCGCCGTGGATATTAAGAATAATTTTAAACCGAAATATATAACGATTAGAGGCCGGGGGAAGATCATCAAAGAACTCAAGGATTCGGTGAAAAAGGTGGACCGGGTCTATCTGGCGACCGACCCGGACCGGGAGGGGGAAGCGATCTCGTGGCATCTGGCCCAGACTCTTGAACTCAACCCCGATTCCGCCTGCCGGATCGAATTCCATGAGATTACGAAAAGAGCGATCACGGCGGCGCTGGAAAACCCGCGGCCAATCGATCTCAACCGGGTCAATGCCCAACAGGCCAGAAGGGTTCTGGACCGCCTTTTTGGATACAAGCTCAGCCCGCTTTTATGGGCAAAAGTGCGGCGCGGCCTGTCGGCGGGACGCGTGCAATCCGTTGCTTTGCGCCTGATCTGCCAGCGGGAAGCGGAGATCGACGCTTTTCAGCAGGAAGAGTACTGGAGTATCACCGCCGATTTTGTCCCCGCCGGCCGGGAGCAGGACTTATTCTCAGCAAAGCTCATTCAGGTTAACGGTGAGAAAGCCACCATTCCCAACGAGGAAACGGCAAACGAACTAAAACGACGGATTGAAGCGGCCTCCTTCCGGGTTATCGATGTGAAAAAGCGGGAACGCAAGCGTCATCCGGCCCCGCCTTTTATCACCAGTACGCTGCAGCAAGAGGCCTCCCGCAAACTCGGGTTCAGTGCCCGGAAGACCATGTCCGTGGCGCAACAATTATATGAAGGATTGGAGATTGGCGACGAAGGCAGTGTTGGTCTGATTACCTATATCCGTACCGATTCCGTGCGCGTCGCCCAAGAAGCGCAGGAAGAATGCCGTGCCGTGATTGCGGCTGAATACGGCAAGGAGTATTTGCCGGCCAAACCGCCCGTTTATAAAACAAAATCCACCATGGCCCAGGGGGCCCATGAGGCGATCCGCCCAACAGTGGTTAGCCGCCGGCCTCAGGATGTGAAGGCTTTTTTAACCCGGGACCAGTTCCGTCTCTACCAGCTGATTTGGGACCGGTTTGTGGCCAGCCAGATGGAGGCGGCCGTTTTGGATGTGATGACGGTTGACCTGGAGGGGGACGCGTTTCTTTTCCGGGCCAACGGCAGTAAAGTTAAGTTTCCCGGCTTTTTAGTCCTTTACCAAGAGGATCAGGACGATAAGAACGAGGAAGAAGAGGGTTATCTGCCCGATCTCCAAGTGGATACGGCCCTGGCGCTGCAGGCGGTCCGGCCCGAGCAGCATTTTACCCAACCGCCAGCCCGTTACAGTGAAGCGATGCTAGTGAAAACGCTGGAAGAAAACGGGATTGGCCGTCCCAGCACTTACGCGACGATCATTGAGACGCTCCGGAAACGGAACTACGTGGAGATGGAGAATAAAAGATTTAAACCGACCGAGCTGGGCTTGGTCGTTGACCGGCTCTTACGAGAGAACTTCCCCCGGGTGGTGGACCTGGATTTTACCGCCCGCATGGAGGAGAAGTTGGACCAGGTGGAGGAGGGGACGGTTGATTGGGTCTCGACGGTCCGTGACTTTTACGAGCCCTTCTCGGCCGAACTCAAAAAGGCCGAAGAGACGGTGGAACGGGTCAAGTTGGCCGACGAAGTCAGCGAGGTCCAGTGCGAGTACTGTGGGCGGATGATGGTCTACAAGTACGGCCGTTACGGCCGTTTTCTGGCCTGTCCCGGTTATCCCGAATGTAAGAACATCAAGTCGATCCAGAAAGAGACCGGTGTGGCCTGCCCCGAATGTAAAAAGGGGCAGATCGTCGAGCGTCATTCGAAGAAAGGACGGAAGTTCTTCGGCTGCAACCAGTATCCGGAATGCAAGTTTACCAGTTGGTATCCACCGGCCAAAACGCCTTGTCCCGAGTGTGGCAGTTTGTGTGTCGTGAAGAAGAGCAAAACCAAAGGGGAGTATATTGCCTGCACCCGGCAGGACTGCTCCTACGAACAGACGGTGACCACCAGGAAGAAGGAAAATCAGGGAGGAACCGCCGATGTCTAAACCAATCTGGGTGGTCGGCGGGGGCTTGGCGGGAACGGAGGCCGCCTGGCAGGTGGCCAGCGCCGGTTACGATGTGGTCCTTTACGAAATGCGGCCCGCGCGGATGACCCCGGCCCACACCACCGCCTTCCTGGCGGAACTGGTCTGCAGTAATTCCTTAAAGGCAAATAATCTGGAGAACGCGGCGGGACTTTTGAAGGAAGAACTCCGGCGGTTGGGCTCGTTATTAATGGCCGTGGCCGACGAGACAAAAGTACCGGCCGGGGGAGCCCTGGCCGTGGACCGGCACCGGTTCGCGGCGGGTGTCACCGCCCGTCTTGAAGAACACCCCCGGATTAAGGTGGTCCGGGAGGAGATCTCCACCATCCCCTCCGACCAGCCGGCGGTTGTGGCCACCGGTCCCCTTACCTCTCCATCTCTCTCTGCTTGGCTGCAAAAGCTTTTCGGTGAAGAATATTTCTACTTTTTTGATGCGGTGGCCCCGATTGTGACGCGGGAGTCCCTTGATTTCACCCGCATCTTTGCCGCCTCCCGTTACGGCCGGGGTGAGGCGGAGTATTTAAACTGTCCCATGAACGAAGAAGAGTACACTTTGTTCTGGGAAAACCTGACCACGGCCGAAGTTCACCAGTCCCATTTGGGAGACGAGGAAAAACGGTACTTTGAAGGTTGCATGCCGGTGGAGGTGTTGGCGGCCCGGGGGAAGGATACCCTGCGTTTTGGACCGCTGAAACCGGTTGGTTTGATCGATCCGGCCACCGGGCGACGGCCTTATGCCGTGGTGCAACTGCGCCCCGAGAACCGGGAAAAAACCCTCTACAATATGGTCGGCTTCCAAACCAATCTGCGCTGGGGGGAACAGCGGCGCGTTTTCCGGCTAATCCCCGGTCTGGCCGAGGCGGAGTTTGTCCGTTACGGGGTGATGCACCGGAACTCCTTTATCAATGCGCCAAGGCTGCTCACGGCCGCGTTGCAATGGAAAGGGGGATGGCCCCTCTTTTTGGCGGGCCAGTTAATCGGGGTGGAGGGCTACGTGGAGTCGATCGCCGCCGGTTTGGTGGCGGGGAAGAACATCGTCCGCTTTTTGGAAGGAAAACCGCCCCTGATTTTTCCGCGCGAGACGGCGGTTGGGGCCCTTTTCTACCATATTATCAACGCCGAAATTCGACATTTTCAGCCGATGAGTATTAATTTCGGGTTATTTCCGCCATTAAACGTGAAAATCAAAGAAAAATTGAGGAAAAACCGCGCTCTTGCCGAACGGGCTTTGGGTGCGCTCGAAAATTATCTCCGAAACGAGGGGAAATAACCGGAAAATATATTGAAAAAGCAAAAATTCGGCAGGAATATTGTTTGTAAAATCAACGCTATTGTGTTATTATTGTTAATATGGTAGTGAGGTGAGCTCTTCTGTTTCTCGAGAATTCTCTGAATAATTATCTTAATTACATCAAGCTAAAAAACTACTCGGCTCATACTCTGCTCAACTACCGCATTGACCTGGTCCAGTTTGTCGAGTTTATGCGCGGTAAAAAGCTCAGTACCTGGGCGCAGGTGGGGGTGAACGAGGTCCGGGCTTATCTTGCCTACCTATCCGGGCTGGGACTGGCCCGCACCACGATTGCGCGGAAGATTGCTTCTTTGCGCTCTTTCTTTAAATACCTGACTTTACAGGGTGTGGTCGACCAAAACCCATTGCACAATTTACGCACGCCCAAATGCCCGAAGAAATTACCGGAGTTTTTGTATGTGCGCGAGATCAATGAACTCTTGCGGTTTGATGATAATACGCCCAAAGGACTGCGGGACCGGGCGATCTTGGAAGTCCTCTACGGGACCGGGATCCGGGTCAGCGAGCTGACCGGGCTTAACCTGGGCGATCTTGACCTGGAACGCGGTTGCCTCCGGGTTTACGGGAAAGGTGCGAAAGAAAGGCTGACCTTTTTAGGAAGACAAGGGTGTAAAGCCCTGGCGGACTATCTACAAAAAGGGCGGCCTTTCTATTTAGCGCAGGGTGCGACCCCTGACGAGCGGGCGGTATTTTTGAATAAAGACGGCACCCGGCTTTCCGCCCGGAGTGTCCGGCGGCTAATAGATGCCTATGTGCGCCGGGCGGCGCTGGAGAAGAAGGTAAGCCCCCATACGCTAAGGCACTCTTTTGCCACCCATCTGTTGGAGGGCGGGGCCGACCTCCGGACCGTCCAGGAGCTTCTGGGGCACGTCAATATTTCGACCACCCAGATTTATACCCATCTCAGCCGCGACCAAGTGAAAAAAGCTTATAACCAAGCCCATCCCCGGGCGTAGAGGTATGCCCGTTTGGGGTGGAGATCCGATGCATGCTTGGCCTTTAAAAAAGTCAGACTATTAAGGGAAGGGTTACTCTTTGCGGATTTACACAATTCATAGCCAAAAAGCCTACGCTGCATAATAAATCAAGGGCAAGGGGGGGGGGAGGATGTTTAAAGCCACAACGGTTCTAGCCGTTCACGACGGAAAACGGGTCGCGATGGCCGGCGACGGTCAGGTCACCATGGGCGACACGGTGGTTAAGCACGGGGCGAAAAAGATCCGCCGTTTGTACCAGGATCGGGTGCTAGCCGGCTTTGCCGGAGCAGTGGCCGACGCGTTTACCCTTTTTTCCCTCTTCGAAAGCCAGCTGGAGGCTTATGACGGGCAACTGGTGCGCGCGGCGGTGGAGACGGCGAAAGAATGGCGGACCGACCGGCGCCTGCGCCAGTTGGAAGCATTGTTGTTGGTGGCCGATCCGAAAAACCTCTTACTGATCAGCGGATCCGGTGAGGTGATCGAACCCGATGACGGAATTGCGGCCATTGGTTCGGGCGGACCTTACGCCTTGGCCGCAGCCCGTGCGTTAAAAGCCCATTCCACTTTGACGGTGGGGGAGATTGCCGTTGAAGCCATGAAGATCGCGGCCGGGATCTGTGTTTACACCAACGAACAGATCTGCCTTGAGGAACTTGGAGGGATAGAATGAACGATTTAACGCCTCAACAAATCGTTGCTGAACTTGACCGCTACATTATCGGCCAGCACCGGGCCAAGAAAGCGGTGGCGGTCGCCCTCCGTAACCGGCAGCGACGCCGGAGTCTGCCCCCGGAACTCCGGGATGAGATCCGGCCGAAAAATATTCTGATGATTGGCCCGACTGGGGTCGGGAAGACGGAGATTGCCCGGCGCCTCGCCCGCTTGGTCAATGCACCCTTCCTTAAGGTGGAAGCGACGAAGTTTACCGAGGTCGGCTATGTCGGGCGGGACGTGGAGTCGATCATCAAAGATTTGGCCGAGATCGCCGTCCGGATGGTCAAGGAGGAAAAAACCGCGGCTCTGCGGGAGAAAGCACGGGCCAATGCCGAGCGCCGGCTTTTACGGATTCTCGCCGGGCTGGAAAAGCCCAAGCAAGCCAAGGGTCCTTTCGACCTTTTTGGGGTTTTTGCCCCCGAAAAAACCCAATCCGCCCCTGACCCGGAAGAGCAGGGAAGGCTCGAAATGCTTCGCGAACGCTACTACCGGGGCGAACTGGAAGACGAGATGGTGCAGATCGAGGTGGTCGAAACCCCGCCGGTTCCTTCCGGCATGGTCGGTATTGGCGGTTTGGATGAAATTGGCCAAGGGCTGCAAGAATTTTTCTCCGCGATGCTGCCGAAGAAAGTGAGCCTGCGCCAGGTGACCGTGGCCGAAGCCCGGGAGATCCTGACCCAGCAGGAGACCGAAAAGCTGATCGACTGGGATGATGTCTACCGGGAAGCCGTCACCCGCGTGGAAGAGTCGGGGATCGTCTTTATTGACGAGATCGATAAGATCGTCGGCGGTTATGGTGAAAACGGGCCCGACGTTTCCCGGGAAGGGGTACAGCGGGATATTCTCCCCATTGTCGAGGGGACGACCGTTTGGACAAAATACGGACCGGTGAAGACCGACTATATTCTCTTCATCGCGGCGGGGGCTTTTCATGTTAGTAAACCATCCGAACTTATTCCCGAGTTCCAAGGGCGTTTTCCAATCCGGGTCGAACTGGAGTCGTTGACGGTTGAGGATTTCGAACGGATTCTGGTGGAACCGGAAAATGCGCTTTTACGGCAAGAAAAAGCACTTTTAGAAAGTGAAGGTTTACAGCTGGAATTTACCAAAGAGGCCATCAGAACCATGGCCGAGCTTGCCTACCAGTTGAACAAGGAAAACGAAAATATTGGGGCACGCCGGTTATACACCATTTTGGAACAGGTCTTAGAGGATATCTCTTTCCGGGCTGTTGAGTACAAGGGCCAAACGGTCCGGATTGATGAAAACTTCGTGCGCGAACGGCTGGATCCAATTCTGAAGACTACCGATTTAAGTCGTTATATTTTGTAAATTAAGATGAAGGAGAGTAGGAAATGGGAAAACTTGAAGACATTCGTCGGATGAGAGCACTAGTGGAGAAAAAAGAAGCAACCGAAGATTTGACGACAGCAGCGCGTAGTTTGAGTGAGATCCTCCAGAGCAATGTTTACATGGTGGATAATGGCGGGGAGATTGTTGCCTTCCACTGCAGTAAAGGGGAAGATTGTACCAAGCAGATCGCGCCGGTCAAGTTAAATCCCCAGTTTCAACAGAGGTTGGCCTTTATCTTCCAACCGGCTATCGACCTTCCTCTGGAAGTGTGCCTCTTCAGTGAGGAAAACTGTCATCCCCAGGATGTTCTGATGACGGTCTACCCGCTCCAGTTTGAGGGGGAACGGGTTGGAAACCTGATCTTGACCAGACGGGAAAAGTTTAAGGAGGATGAACTTTTATTGGCGGAGACGGCCGCACTGGTGGCCGGGGTTTTACTCAAAGCAAGGAGTGCGGGGCAAGCCGATGCGGATCTGCAGTTGAAGACCAATGTCAAGATCGCCCTTGATTCCCTCTCCTATTCGGAACTGGAGGCGATGGTCAACGTCTTTAAGGAGCTGGGCGGGGAAGAAGGTTTCCTGGTGGCCAGCAAGATTGCGGACCGGATTGGGATTACCCGTTCGGTGATCGTCAATGCCATGCGCAAACTGGAGAGTGCCGGGGTGGTTGAGTCCCGTTCCCTGGGGATGAAAGGGACCTACATGAAAGTGAACAATCCCTATTTCCTTGAAGAGTTGAACAAGCGCAGCAAAATGTAGAATGATATACTGCTTACCTGTGGCTGGGTACGCACCAATAAAAGCTAAAAACTGTTGACTTTTTCAACAGTTTTTTTTATCTTAGATTATAGTTAACTAAATTGAAATAAAGGAAAAAGCTTTTATTGGTTATAATTGTTCTCTGTTTGGCGGAAGAATTCCACTCAAAATCGGGAAATAGGGCTAAACTTTATGCTAAAAGTTCCGATAAATCATGTAGAGGATGGTCAGACTTGTGCAGGAAGGGTGAGGTGGTTGGTTACCAACAAAACGATCGAACAACTAACCTCCGTTTTGTCGTGGGCGGCGGAAAGGCAAAAGATCCTCAACCATAATATCGCCAACGCGGATACGCCCCATTACCGCAGGCGAGATCTGGACTTTGCCCAGGTTTTAGCGGAAAAGAAGAACCGCATTCCGTTGCGGCGGACTCACCCTCGACATTTGGCCGGCTCAACGCACCAAACCCAGTTTACCGATACGGACTGGGGTGTTGTCCGGGTGGACCAAAACGGGGTCGATATCGAAGTCGAGATGGTTACGGCGACGCAGAACGCCATGTATATTCAGAGTCTGACCCAGGAGTTGAACAGCCAGTTTCGCCGGTTGCGGATGGCGATCGGAGGGAGGAGTTAACGGATGAGAATGTTCCACGCGATGGATGTTAATGCTTCCGCATTAGGGGCGCAACGGTTACGTTTGGATTTAATTGCGGCCAACATCGCCAATGCCAATACCACCCGTACGCCGGAAGGGGGGCCCTACCGGCGGAAGGTACCGGTTTTTGCAGAGAACCTGCAGATGGCGGAAGGGAAGGTCGGCCTCAGTGGGGTCCGGGTTGTGGCCATTGCTGATGACCAAGCGCCATTCCGTTCCGTTTATGACCCATCCCATCCCGACGCCAATGCCGACGGTTACGTTTTATATCCGAACGTTAATATCGTCAACGAGATGGTTAACCTGATAGAAGCGGGACGGGCTTACGAAGCGAATGTAACCGCTTTTAACCTGTCGAAAGAGGTGTTTAAAGCCGCGCTTAGTATCGGGAGAAGCTAGGGAAACCCTACAGAGGGATTTTAAATTTGACCCACGGAGGGAAAGACCAGGTGTGTGAGGTGCCAACGGATTGGCAATTTCATACCCATACTTAAACCGTGGGTATTTTCTCTTTTTTTTGGTAAATTGTTCTTATTTGGGAGGTGAAGACGTGAGAATTGGCGAAAACATTACATTAACGTTAAAACCGGAAACGAGCGGCGGTCAAAAGAAAGCCGAAGGAAGCGGCGAGTTTCAGGAGTTGCTGAAGGGATTTATTAATGAAGTAAACAAGCTTCAATTGGAAGCGGAAGAGATAGATCGGAAGTTGGCGGCGGGGACTTTGGAAAATATCCATGAGGCGACGATCGCTGCGGAAAAAGCAGCCCTTGCCCTTGAGCTTACGGTGGAGATTCGCAACAAAGTTGTCGAGGCGTATCAAGAGATTATGCGGATGCCTATTTAACGGATAGGAGAAATGTGAAGGATAATGGGTGAGTTAATTCAACAAATACGCCAAATATGGGAAAGCATGGACAAACGCAAGCGCCTTATCTTCGCCGGAGGCATGTTGTTCTTGCTTCTCCTGCTTATTTTGGTGATCACTTTAAACAAACCGGAGTATGAGTTGTTATACGGTAATTTGCAACAGACGGAACAGGATGAAATTATCGGGCGCCTCCGGGAGATGGGCATTCCCTACCGGAAGGAATACAACGCGTTGTATGTGGCCAATGCGTCAGAGGTGCGGGCGGAACTGATGAAGGCGGGGATCCCGAAGGGCGGGATCATCGGTTGGGAGATCTTTGACCGCAGCAGCCTCGGGGCGACCACTTTTCTGAATACCGTAAACTACCAACGGGCGTTACAAGACGAGATCCGGCGTACGTTGCGCCAAATCGAAGGTGTTATTGATGCGGCGGTGATCGTCACCTTGCCAGAGCCGGCTCCGGTCTTTGAAGATGAAAAGAAGGAGCCGACCGTTTCTATTACCCTCAATTTGCGGCAGCCCAATATCTTGAGTAAGAGCCAAGTCCAGGCGATCGTAAACTTTGTGGCGGGCTGTGTGGCCGGGATGCGGCCGGAACAGGTTACGATCATCGATAATTTTGCCAATGATTTAACCGCCGCGCTCCGCACAAACTCGGCTTTGGACGGCTCACTGCTCGAACAACAGATGGCGTACAAAAAGCGAATGGAGCAGGAGTACAAACAGCGGATCGAGTCGGTTTTGGGCCGGGTTTACGGCTTGAATAATGTGGCTGCCACCGTCAATGTTACGCTGAACTTTGATTATCAGGAAATTCGAAAAGAAATTTACGGCGACCGGGGTGTGCCCCGTAGTGAACAGGAGATCTTCGAAACCTATACCGGAACTGGAATCATGCCCTACGGAATTCCGGGGACCGATTCGAATATTACCCAATACCGCCTAGGTGGGACGGAACAGGAAAGTACATACGAGCGCAGTGAACGGATTGTCAATACGGAGATTAACAAAATTGAAGAACATCTTTTGAAACAAGGGCCAATCATCGAACGGATTTCGGCGAGCGTGGTGATCGGTCACCGTTTATCCGTGGCGGAAGTGGCCCAGATCGAGGAGACGGTTGCTGCCACGGTGGGGGCGCTGCCCGCCCGGGGTGACCAGATCACGGTTTTCAGCCGGGAATTCTTTACGCAAGAACCGGATGCGATTACAACGCCGAAAGAGCGGCAAGCTTCCCTCTGGCCGGTGTTGGCTGTTGCCGGTGTCGGCGCGGCGTTGCTAGGTTGGTATTTGGTGATCCGCATGCAGAGAAGAAGAAGACAGGAACAACAGGCCATCGATCTGGTGGTGGACGATACCGCCGGCGAAGCGGCCGCGGCAGAAGAATTGAGTCCGGAAGACAAGAAGCGGCGTGAACGCGAAGAATTTATTCTGGAAATGGCGCGTACCGAGCCACAGAACATGGTAGCGATCTTACGGACTTGGATGTCAGAGGATTAGAGGGGGAAATGTCTTGAGTACGCAGTTAACTGGTCGGCAAAAATGCGCTGTGGTCTTAATTTCGCTCGGCTCCGAGTTGTCTTCCCGTGTCCTGAAGCATTTTCGGGAGGATGAGATCGAGGATTTGACGTTGGAGATTGCCGGGCTCCGCCGGATTGAGCCGGAAGTTAAGAACGAGGTTTTGAACGAGTTTTACGAACTTTGTTTGGCGCAAAACTACATTTCCGTTGGCGGGATTGATTACGCCAAGGAAATGCTGGAGAAAGCCTTAGGACCGACCAGAGCCCAAGATATTTTGAATAAACTGACCTCCTCCCTGCAGGTGCGTCCCTTTGATTTTGCCCGGAAAACCGATCCCAGCCAGCTGGCGAACTTTATTCAGAACGAGCACCCCCAGACCATTGCTTTGGTGCTTTCCTACTTGAATCCGGAACAGGCGGGGATGATCCTGTCGTCTCTTGCTCCGGCTGATCAGGTTGAAGTGGCGAAGAGAATTGCGACAATGGACCGGGCTACTCCGGAGGTGCTCAAAGAAGTCGAACACGTCCTTGAAAAGCGTTTGTCCTCTTTTGTGATGCAAGACTTCACACTGGCTGGTGGAATTGATGCGGCGGTTGCCATCTTGAACCGGGTGGACCGGGGGACGGAAAAAACAATCATGGAAGCGCTGGAGGAAGACAATCCGGAGCTGGCCGAAGAGATTAAGAAACGGATGTTTGTCTTTGAAGACATTGTCACGCTGGATGACCGTTCCATTCAACGTGTGCTTAAAGATGTTGACATGCGCGACTTGGCGTTGGCCCTGAAGACGGCCAGTCAAGAGGTGACCAACCGGATCTTTAAGAACATTTCATCCCGGGCCCGCGAGATGATTAAAGAAGACATGAGTCTGATGGGACCGGTCCGTCTCCGTGACGTGGAAGAAGCGCAACAGAAGATCGTCAACTGCATCAGACAGCTTGATGAAAGTGGCGAGATTGTGATTGCCCGGGGCGGAGAGGATGAGATCATTGTTTAAGTCGAATATAATTAGGGCTTACTGAAAAACGCAAGCAGGAACAGAAAAGAAGAACTTTGACAACCGAAAAGGCGACCGCCAAAAATGGGTAAAAAGAAGCCGGAGCTTTCGTTCTAAGTTCATTACCAAGAATTGTAGATGGATCACAGTTTCG